>JBATYU010000537.1:0-7845 GCA_049674245.1 Bradyrhizobium sp.
GATAAGGATCATATAAGACGGCAGCGCGATCGCGCACGCGCGCCGCCGTCAGTCAAGGGAGTCCGCCATGGGCAAGACCGCGCCGCAGTTCATGTTCGATGTCGGAAGTCCCAACGCCTATCTCAGCCACGAAGCGATCCCGGCAATCGAGAAGCGCACCCGCGTGAAATTCGAATATGTGCCGATCCTGCTCGGCGGCATCTTCAAGGCCACCAACAACAAATCGCCCGCCGAGACGCTGGCCGGCGTCAAGAACAAGCCCGAGTTTCAAGCGCTCGAGACCGAGCGCTTTATCAAGCGCTTCCACGTCCAGCCCTATGTCTGGAATCCGTTCTTCCCGGTCAATACCCTTAATTTGATGCGCGCCGCCATCGCGGCGCAATTCGAGGACGTGTTCGAAAAATATGTCGAAGCCGCATTCCATCACATGTGGCGGGAGCCGAAGAAGATGGACGACCCGGAAGTAGCAGTGAAGGCGCTCTCCGCATCCGGCCTCGACGGAACAAAGCTACTCACGCGCGCGCAGGATGCCGACGTCAAGGCAAAGCTGATCGAAAACACCCAATCCGCGGTCGAGCGCGGCGCGTTCGGCTCGCCGACCTTCTTTGTCGGCAACGAGATGTTTTTCGGCAAGGAGCAGCTCCGCGAGGTCGAGGAAATGGTCGCGAGCAAATAGGGGCGAATAGCGAATGGCGAGTAGCGAATGGAATCTATTCGCCATTCGCCACTCCCTATTCGCTCTTTCAGAACAACAACAAGGAGCCCATCAATGCGTGTTCTCGTGGTCGGGGCCGGCGCCATTGGCGGCTATTTCGGCGGCAGACTGTTGCAGGCCGGACAGGACATCACCTTCCTGGTCCGCCCGCGCCGCGCCTCGGAGCTTGCGAGCGCCGGCCTCGTGATCAAAAGCCCGAACGGCGATGTGACGCTGAAGGCTCCGCCAACGGTGCAGGCGGACACGCTGAAGGAAAAATTCGACGTGGTGCTGTTGAGCTGCAAGGCCTTCGACCTCGACGACGCCATCAAGTCGTTTGCACCTGCGGTCGGGCCGAACACCTCGATCATCCCGCTACTCAACGGCATGCTGCACCTCGACGCGCTCGACGAGAGATTCGGACGCGATCGCGTGCTCGGCGGTCTCTGCGCGATCGCGGTGACGCTCAACGAAAAGCGCGAGGTGGTGCAGCTGCAGCCGATGCAATCGCTGAATTTCGGCGAACGCGATGGCAAGATGACGGACCGGGTTCGCGCCATCGCCGAAATCTTTGCCTCAGGCAAGTTCGGCTCGGTCGCGAGCAAAAACATCATGCAGGAAATGTGGGAGAAGTGGGTGTTCTTGGCGTCGCTGGCGGCCTCGACCAGCCTGATGCGCACCTCCGTAGGCAACATCCTGGCTGCGCCCGGCGGCCGGGATTTCCTGCTCGGCATTCTTGATGAATGCAGCGCGATCGCCAAAGCCGCCGGTCACGCGCCCCGCGCGCCCATCCTCGAACGCAGCACGGCGATGCTCACCACGGAGGGCTCGCCACTGACGGCGTCGATGTTCCGCGACATCCAGGCCGGCGCCAGGGTCGAGGCCGATCACGTGGTCGGCGACCTCGTCAAGCGCGCCGATGCCGCAAAAATTCCCGTGCCGAAACTGCGCACGGCGTACACCCATCTCAAGGCATACGAGAAGCAGCGGGGATGATCCTCGGGCATTGCAACCCCTTTCGTCATGGCCGGGCTTGACCCGGCCATCCACGTCTTGGGACTAGCTAAGAAGGACTTGGATGCCCGCGACAAGCCCGGGCATGACGGCTCGGTTAAACTACCTACAAATGCGCGAGATAATGCGCGAGCGCGGTGATTTCCTCTTCGCTTAAGGGGTAGGCGACTTCCGCCATCGCCGCCTGGCCGCCGCCGGACCGCATGCCCGATTTGTAATCGTGCAGGGCTTTGTTCAAATATTCCTCGCGCTGGCTGGCTATGCGGGCGACCGCCTTGGTGCCGGCGAAATTGTCGGTGTGGCACGACGCACAGCGCCGGCCGACGGCGGCCTGCGCGCCCTTCTTCGACAGATCGGGATCGTCGTCGCCCTGCGACGCCTTGGGCGGCGCGAGCGAGGCGAAATAGGCGCCGAGATTGCGGATATCCTCGTTATTGATCCCTTCGACGACCGGTTGCATCTGCTCGTTCTTGCGCGTGCCGGAGCGGAAATAGACCAGTTGCCATTGAATGAATTGATCGGGCTGGCCGGCGAGCGAGGGAATGTTTTCGGTCTGCGAAATGCCGCCTTCGCCGTGACAGCCGGCGCATATTTCGGCTTTTTCCTTGCCCGCAGCAATATCAGCCCCCAGGGCGAGCGGCCCGCAGCAGATCATGGCGATCACCACCATCCCGACCCAAGCAATACGCACCATCACTCCGCTCCGCCGTCATCTTTGGACGCTCGGACCAAGTCCGTGCATCAAAAACGCGTTCCATCACACGTGTGTTGAAATACAAAGGCCGCGGCCACCCGTTCCCGAGCAACCGCAGCCTCTGATCGTCAGGCGCTTACTTCTTGCTGTAGCTGATGCGGTAGACCGCACCGGCCCAATCGTCGGCCACCAGGATCGATCCGTCCTTGGCCAGAATGATATCGGCGGGCCGGCCGAGATAGCCCTGATCGCCCTCGATCCAGCCGGAGGCGAATACCTCCTGCTTGGGGTTCTTGCCGTCGGGACCGACGGTGACGCGCACGATGCGCGCGCCCTGGTACTTATGCCGGTTCCAGGAACCGTGCTCGGCGATCAGGATCGAGTTCTTGTAATCGGCCGGGAATTGGTCGCCGGTATAGAACTTCATGCCGAGCGGAGCGACGTGGGCACCGAGGTTGAGCACCGGCGGCGTGAACTCCGAGCACTTGTGACCCATCGCGAATTTCGTATCCGGCAGGTCGCCCTGGTGGCAATAGGGATAGCCGAAATGCTCGCCCATTTTGTTGATCATGTTCAGCTTGTCAGAGGGCAGATCGTCGCTGATCCAGTCGCGTGCGTTTTCGGTGAACCCGTATTTGCCGGTGCGCGGCTCGACGTCGCCGCCGACGCTGTTGCGGACGCCAAGCGCGACCAGTTCGGCGTTGCCGGTCTGCGGATCGACGCGGCGGACCTGCGACACGCTGGTCGGGGGAATGCCGACGTTGAAGGGAGGCCCGAACGGTACATAGAACCAGCCCTCCTTGTCGGCGGCGAGATATTTCCAGCCGTGCGCCGCGTAAGAGGGCATGTCGTCATAGACCACCTTGCCGTCGCCGAGATGATCGAGACTGGCTTCGGCGTTGTCGTATTTGATCAGCTTGCTGACGGCGATGACGTAGAGCGCACCGTTGCGGAACGCCAGACCGGTGGGAAAGTTGAGCCCCTTGAGGATGGTCTTGACCTCCTTCTTGCCGTCCTTGTCGGTGATGGCGTAGACGTTGCCGAGGTCGAACGAGCCGACGAACAGCGTACCCTTGTCGCCCCAGGCCATCTGGCGCGCTTGCAGCACGTTCGAGGCATAGACCTCGATCTTGAAGCCCGGCGGCAGCTTGATCTTCTTGATCAAGGTCGCGAGCTCGGCATCCGATGAGCCGGTCGGCGGGCCCGACGGTGGCGCAAGCCCCTTTTGGGCTTCGGTCTCGTCCCCCAGGAACCAGTCATCGGGCGGATGGGTCCAGAATTCCTTGGTGCCGGATTCGTATTTCTTAAGCGGTTTGTTCTGCTGCTGCGCATTGGCGAGGCTTGCCCCCGCGACGGCAGCGACTGCTGCGAGCACAGTTAAGGATCGATGGAAGGTCGAATTCATCGCGTCACTCCCCTTTGCAGCCGGGCGGCTGCGTCTGTCGTTTATTTTGAACGTTTTGAGAGACGTATTTTCGTCTGCGTGATGATCAGACGCGAAAATGTTAGCACAATCGTGGCTGGTGAAAAGCGCGCGCCGCTCGGCGCGGACCGGGCTCAATCGAAATTGAGAAGAAATTTCCGCGACGCGGTTTCTTTGAGACGATTTTGTGTCGATCTGCTGCGCTGCGGTGAGTTTCGGTCGCGACAGGCATGCTCGTCGGCCATGAGCCCGATGATAACCGCCTCGCCCCCGACTCTCGCCGGTTATCCACCCGGGCCCAACGAACGAGCATTCTTCAGAGTCACTTCGCCTCAAACGCCTCGATAAAGCGCGACAGAAACTCGCGAAAGGCGACCATATCATTCGGCGAGAAGACGCCGAGCACCCGCCGCTCGATCGGGTCGACCCGCTCACGTGCGCTGTGAAGCGCCTCACGCCCGACCTCGGTCATGTGTAGTTCAAGCACGCTGGGATGTCGCGGGTGAGACGATCGCGTAATTAAACCCTGCTGTTCCATGGTCTTGAGCAGGATCATCATGGCCTGCGGCGTGACCAGGCAGGCGCGTGCCAGCGTCGCTGCGGTGATCCCCGGCTGCTGATCAAGCTCGAACAGCGCAACGTATTGCGACGGCGTCAACCCGACAGATTTTAGGACTGCGCTCTTGGCGCGGACCATCGCCTGCTCGGCGCGCTTGACGAGCATGCCAAGGCGCTCCTGCTCGGAAGACGGACGCAGCAAGGCCTTTTGGTCGACGGGTCTGCGTGCGGAAGATTTGTGCCCAGGCAATTTGCTTTTGCGGTTCACTTCCATGGCACGATCGACCCGCTGGGGACCACCGAGCCGAACGGGCCCGGTTCTCCCCTGCCGACGTGGATGAGTTCGCCATAGAAGGATTCGTCCGGCGCGGGGTCGAGCGCGAGGTCCAGAAGGGGACCTGCGACCTCGTCCGGCTGGGGAGCGCCAGTCAGGTCGAGCCAGGCGCGAGACGCTCCAGTATCGATCAGACCCGGGGAGATCGAGGCAATCAAGATCCCACGCCGCAAATCATCGGCGCGACGTTGGCCTGCGAGAACGCGCACTGCCGCGACCTGACCGATCTTGGACGGGATGTTGATCCAGGCCGGCCAGGCCTGACCTGGCGCGCGGCCGGAGCGCACCGCGTCGCGCCACCTGCACACCGCGCGGTCGACATCGTCGAGCGATTGCAGATTTTCAAACCGCGGATGCAGCGCCGGCGCCAGCGCGCGCAGGCTGCCGGCCCTGCTCGCAACCACGAACAGCCGCCCGCCATCGCGCAGCAGCGGCGCAATGCTCCGCAGAACATGCGTCGTGCCAAGATTATTGGCCTCAACATAGTAATCGATCACGGCGCGCGGATCGTCGTCAGGCTGCACCCGCGTGTAATGATTGGAGAACACGATGTCGATGCCGCCATGGCGTCCGGCCAGCAGGTCAGCGAAGCGTTCGACCGCTTCGGGCTGGGCGACGTCGAGCACTTCGCCGCGCACCTCTGCCCTGGCGTTCGACAGCCGGAGCGCGGATTCGGCGACGCGAGCCGTGTCGCGTCCCGTCAAATACACGGTGTCAGTGGGCTCAAGCCGCTGCGCCAACCCTTCAGCGAGCGAAAAGCCGAGGTTGCGCGTCGCGCCGGTAATCAAGGCTATCTTGTTCATAGCTTTATTGTTATCAATATATTGATACAAGTCAAGCTTTATACCTCCGTAACGGCTTTCGTCATCGGCTCGGCTCTGCCGGTTTCAGCCTTTGCTTCGTGGTCGGGACTGATGCTCGGCAGCGTCGCGCCAAAACGAAAGGCCCGCTTGTCGGCGGGCCTTTCGTCTGACTTCAGCATTTCGGGGGAAATCTGGAGCGGGCGAAGGGGCTCGAACCCTCGACCCCGACCTTGGCAAGGTCGTGCTCTACCACTGAGCTACACCCGCGTCCTTGAATGGCCGACGATCGCTCGCCGACAGCTGCCGACCTATGCCAAATGCGCAACGTGAATGCAACAGTTCCGAACATGGCCAAATCGGGGGATTGGCAGACCGATCGCCTGCGAATCACCCAGAAATGCGAGCATAGGACCCCTCATGGTCCGCCAATACGGCTTCCGGGGAACCCTGGCGGCTCAATACCGCTCGCAGCGATTCGAGCCATTTGGCAAACCAGCCCCGCAGCGTCTGCGAAAACTCCTCGCCTCTAGCGGCCTCGCAATCAAAGCTCGCCCACCATTCGACGAAGGCGCGGTCGCCATCGACAATTGGCGTGATGCGCAAGGTCGCCTGGAAGCCGTGGACCGGGAGCGAGGGAGCGCCGCAGAATTCGTAGGTCTGCGAGCGATCGACGTCGGACAGCGCCAACAGCCGCTGCCGGATGCGGCGCTCCTGATAGAGCACGTCCCTGACCGCGCCGACAGCGTCGCCGGATTTGCCGTCCTCGATCCGGCTTTCGCCGGCGCCGCCGACCCAGACCGGATAATTGTTGAAATCGCGGACGATTTCCCAGATATCCGCCGCCGGCTCTCGAAAGACGGTGCTGTAATAGGCTCTTGCCATCTCCAAAACTCCCTTGCTGGCCTCGGGTAGCGGCCAACAATGGAACGCGGCACGGCGAATACCCACCCGATCTCCGATCAGGCAGAGGGTCGCAGCGCCCCTGAAACCGATTGAAAATTGTCGCCAAACCGCCATTTAGGTCAACGGAACACCTGAACCCATGGCTGGGGCCGTGCTAGAACGGGCCCAATTCGAAGACATCAGACGAGGATCCCGTGACGATAGTTGAGCAGGGCTCAGGACCGGCGCCGCAGGCAGCGCCCGATCTGATCAAGGACACCACCACCCAGACCTTCGTGAAGGACGTCATCGAGGAATCGAAACGGCAGCCGGTGCTGATCGATTTCTGGGCGCCGTGGTGCGGCCCGTGCCGTCAGCTCACCCCTGCCCTCGAAAAGGCGGTGCGCGCCGCCAAGGGCAAGGTCAAGCTGGTCAAAATGAATATCGACGAGCATCCCGCCATACCGGGCCAGATGGGGATCCAGTCGATCCCGGCCGTGATCGCGTTCGTCAACGGGCAGCCGGCCGACGGTTTCATGGGCGCGGTGCCGGAAAGCCAGGTCAATGCCTTCATCGAGAAGCTGACCAAGGGTGTGCCGGCCGCGGGCGAGCCGAATATCGCGGAAATCCTCAAAGAAGCGGAAGCCGTGCTCGCCGAGGGCGACGCCGCGACGGCCGCGCAGATCTATGCCGAAGCGCTCGCGGTCGATGCCACCAACATCGCAGCGCTTGCGGGGCTCGCGAAATGCTACCTGACGACGGGCGCAATCGAACAGGCCAAGCAGACGCTTGCCATGGTACCGGAATCCAAGCGCAATGACGCTGGTGTCAAAGCCGTGCAGGCCTCGATCGACCTCGCCGAACAGGCGAGTTCGCTCGGCCCGGTGACCGAGCTGGAACGGAAGGTCGCCGCAAACCCGCTCGATCATCAGGCGCGCTTCGATTTGGCGACCGCGCTCAACGCCATGGGTAAGCGGGCCGAGGCCACCGAGCAGCTGCTGCAGATCGTCAAGCGCGATCGCAAATGGAACGATGAGGGCGCGCGCAAGCAGCTGGTGCAGTTCTTCGAGGCGTGGGGCGGCGCCGACGAAGCGACCGTGGAAGGACGAAAGCGGCTGTCGACGATCCTGTTCTCTTAAGGTATTCCCGACTGCCGGGGCCGCCGCGCATGCCGCCACGAACTTCGGAATCGAGGCACTAGATGCCGATCAATGCCGAATATCGCGGGCCCAGCGAGCTTCCCGAAATCATTCCGGTGTTTCCGCTGCCCGGCGCGCTGTTGCTGCCGCGCGGTCAGATGCCGCTCAACATCTTCGAGCCGCGTTATCTCGCGATGGTGGACGATGCCTTGCGCGACGGCCATCGGCTGATCGGCATGATCCAGCCCGACGTCAGCCATTCGCGCAGTGTGGAAAAGCCGGCGCTGTTCCGCGTCGGCTGCGT
>JBATYU010000538.1:0-14435 GCA_049674245.1 Bradyrhizobium sp.
CGGCTGCGCCGATCGCGCGTGGCGCGGGTGCAGCGCGCGGCGCGACAGGCGGGACGAATCTATCACCTCACCGGTCCAGCTGCGATGGCGCGCGACTTCACGATCAGGGCGATCGGCCCGCAGCGCATGCTGGCGCGGCAGGACTGGATTTACGACTGGCGGGTATAGGATATTGCGGCGTGTGCGCGATCGACCACGATCTCATTTTTTTGAGCATGATCTCCGCGCAAACGCGCTTTCGCGTTCGTTAGCTAAGGGAAAACCGGTTCCCACCCATCGGGTCGTGGCCCGAGCGCAGGCTTTTTCCGGATCATACTCTAATAAACCGCACCACCGGACCGCGACGGCGGCGCACGTCGCGCATTCGCGGATGGCGCGATGGGCGTGTCCGTCTTGGCCGGCGGAGATTCATGGCACTTGTTGCGGCGCCAGGCTTCCTCGGCGAACTTTTGCTGGCCCCGGATGGCAATGTAGTCGTTGCGATAGGCGAGTTCGGAGACCACTGAACCTGCGGCGCCGGTTTCGGCCTTCGCCATCAGGCCCTGCAATTCCGCGGCGCGATTGGCGAGGGTCTTGCGCTCCGGCTCCAGTTGCTTGCAATCGTACAGATCGTATTTGGCGGGATCGGCGAAGGCCGAGGTCATGCTGTCGCTCACGTCGGCGCAGCCGGAAAGCGCACCGAGTCCGAACAGCGCCATCGTCATGGCGAGGCTCGGCCGAGGCCAAATGCGGCGCGCGCGATCGATCATGCGGCTTTCGTAATCGGACAACATTGAGATTGCCTAAAGCAGGGGGAGATGTCCGCAATGAGGCTTTACCTTGGCCCTCCCGCCGCCTCAAGGAAGGGTTGTTTTTCGGCTGACACCCTCCTAATTCCACTTCACCGGAAAACGCGCTAAGTACCTGATCTCTTAAGCAAAGCGGACGTGGCGGAACTGGTAGACGCAAGGCCTCCCAAATGGGAAGAGGCAATGGACACGCTCGATCTCACCGCCATGGCCGTCATAGGCTTGCTTATTGCTGCTAATGAGATCGTCGAAGCTGGCGTAAATTTTTTGTCCCTTGCTGATGAATATCAGGCGCTCCAAACGGCGAGTATAAAGTCAGGCTTTGTAAAGATCAGAGTTGACCGACCAGTTCAGCGAGCGCATCTGGTGCATCAACGAACGCGAAGCCATTCAAGAATTGACGCCTCCACATGAAATTTCGGTCTACTTCCGTGAGCGCAGCCGCATCGCAAACTTCCGTCCAGAACTTCTTGATCGTCTTGATCTGGTTGCCGACGAGCTGGGTGGCCTCGTCACCGTTGAGCAAAAAGAGCGGGGCCGCCTTGAGGCATAGCGATATTTGGCTACTGCGTTGTTCGCCCATGATCAGCATTGCCTGCGTTGCTTCCCCGCCCGACCTTCCTTGCGGACAGATGTCGTAGGCTGGCGTAAGCGATAGCTCGCTTCCATTCCAGAACGCGGCATGATTTCGGGCATGATCGTCCGTATTGCCGCAAAGCACATTGAACACCATCCTTGCGTACAGTTCCTTTAGTGCCGATTTCGGCGACACGAACCTGTGACGTATGACAGTCGCGAGGTCTTCGTAACTGGCATAACGGGCCATCATTTCGTCGAGGCCGAGTAGCGTCAGAGCCGAAACCATAGCGCGGCGACACCACCCGTCTCCGGTCCTTTGCCGATCAAAGCGCTCGATGAGAATGACATCCTTTCCGGCCGCGCGTTCAAGCCTAACGGAGGCCGTGGCAATGCCCGCTTTCTCTGCAAGCCACATGGCTACGAACTCGGCCTTTACGACGTTGTATAAATCGTTTTGCGATGAAAACTTGGCGACGAACTTCTTGTTGTTCGAAACGACCATCGCTTTCGGCCGGGCGCCGCCGATCGAACTTCCATGAAGGAGAGCAGCTTCGAGGTCTGGAGTGAGTGGACCCCCTTTTTCGACAAGCGCTGTCGCGCTTTGAAGTTCTTCGAGCGAGGCTGCCGAAGCTTCCCTCGCCTCATACCGATCTGCTGATAGCTGGAAATCCCAAGCACCGATGCGGTCGGAACCAGATTCCAGAAGGTAGGTGAATTCATCAAGCTCCGTCGTAACAATATCTTTGCTACTCTTTCCGAATTTGTGGTTGATGATGACGCGCCGACCCCAAGCATCAGGCGCGGCATCACGTATGCAATTCGGCATTTTCAATCCGGGCGTAAGGGGCAAGACGCCGTTTTGCAACGGTAGCTCCGGTTCATAAAGAGCAATCGCGTTGTTTCGCGCAAGATAACTACGCCCGTAGTTGAAGAGCAGCCGATCCCCTGCACTGGAGAGTCTGCCAGCTACAACCGGCACCGTCTCTCCAGGTAGCCAGACCCAAACAAAGGCCTCGGTGGGCTTTTTTTCAGAAGTTATCATCGAGGCCAACCTGTGAGGCACGGACGGCTTTCGGTAACAGCGTCATCACGGCAGTATTAGACGCGACGGCGCTCATGAGTGCTGCCTGATCTGTATCGAACAAGCGCACGCCAACAACGGCGGCGGCTTCGAATACGGCGCCGAGCGTACAGCCGAGGTCTCCGTTCTCGATGCGTCGCAGAAGACCGCGCGACAGGCCCGCCCGGTCGGCGAGTTCTTCGGCTGTCATCTTATGGTCGATACGCGCCTTACGGATGAGCTGCCCCAGGAGGACAGCCGCATCCTTAGCGTATCGAGAGTGAGGCCTTGTTTTCTTTGGCATTTTTGATCCATTAATAGACCATGTGGTCTCTCGTGGACTATTTATAGATCAAATTCTAGCGCTCGTCAAGCAATAAGCTGTTAATGATCCATATGAGGTCAAGAGGTCTATTAATAGATCATTTGTTGTGAGGTCGGGTTTCCCAAAACAGCTTCCCAGAAAGTAGCGGAGCCTCATAAATTGGCTGCTAGGTCGCGGAAATCGGCTGAATCCCCTCTCCTTTCGACCATGGGTGTTAGTCCATGATTGAACATGTCTATCGATTTCCCCCCTCTCAGGAATTCACGCGTAGCAGCGCGAGCGTAATCAACTCACGCGCCTGTCAATGATAGTTCAGGTTGTCGGACATTCACTCGTCGCTTGAGGTCGCCATGCATGGGAAATGGTACCGTACACGCTCAACACCGCGCGATCAGTGACTGGTTCGGGCTGAGAGACGGCGATCAGAACTTCTGAAGCACCTCGATAGGGAAAGCTTGCGCGTTAGGCTGGCCATTCCAGTCGGACCAATAACAATCCACCTCACTGCCCTTGATGTTCTCAACGGTCATCAATGGCCCTCCCGAACGTAGCCGAACAAGATCACCACGCCGTAATGAAGGAGCGGTCCAGCTCTGCAATGTGGAAGTCGATGGAGCGGGGTCGGAAAAAGCCGGAATCGAAGGTAGACAAAGCGCGACCCCGAAAACAATTGCGGCCAGAGTGCGTTTGGTGAACGAGCGCATGTTAAACTCCACTTCCGGTGGAGCTGACATAGGGACGCATTTCGCTGAAACCACTAAATTGCATTTTAAAAGTGGTATGTCCAAGGGACGATGCATGCCTACGCCGCGATGGAACGGGCGAAGTCCGAACCCAAAGGCCGTTGGTATACGAAAGCCGCGGCGAAGCCGTCGGCGCGTCAGATAGCGGACATCGCGGCCATCCGCATCGCCGACCGATCGGACGGCCGTTTTGGCAGTCCGATCCTGAGCCACGGGCACGTCGGATGTCAGGGGCAATGATGCTCTTGAGTGGCGGCCACCTGAGGTGGCCGTCTAAAACAGAATTTAATGGGGATCAGCGGCTGGCGAACGCACATCAGAATCGTGCCGGCCCCCTCCGGCACTTTTCTCCCTGCAAACTTCGGCCCCTGGCTTGTCCCCCCAAGCCGGGGGCTCTTTTGCATGGTGCGCCACGAACCAATGAAGACAAGCGCCAGTCCGCTCGGGCTTTAGCGCGACACGGGCTAGCTGGGGATATCGTTATCTAACCGCTTTTTCTGGCACGCCGATCTTAGCGTTTTGTCACCGTTGGATAGACCAGGGATTGATCCTCCATCTCCTGGATGGGGAGCTTGCTTACACCAGCCATCGCATGGAGATCTTCTAGCGGGGGCATCGCTGCCGTCGATAGGACAACTGAAGGGGACAGGGCAATCGAGGGGGATCGCGAATGCGGGAAAAAGATCGCGGCCACAATCAGGGCGGCAACCGCAAGAGCTGAAATCGTCAGACGCTTCATAGGACGCCTCTATCTCCCCCGCGATAAGTGGGTCGCGGGAACCGCTCGAAGGTTCAAAGGCGCGTCAATGCCGCGCTAGGGTCTGGCGCTGGGTTCGGCGAACGCCACCGAGACAGGTTCCTGCACGAAATAGTCAAGGACGACCGCCGCGCTGAAGGCGATAACGGCAGCGACCAAACAGGCCGAGAGGATCGCACGCATTGCACTTCTCCATATCTTCGTCGTTTTTTAGGACATTTCCGAGCTGAAGATTTCGCGCCGGCGGACAAAAGGCCGTGTTTCAAGCCGGGAGGGCAAAAGCGCGTGTTTCGACCTCGATGAAAGTTCGCCCGAGTGATCCGACACACCGGTAAAAGTCAGCCGCTTCGACATGTTCGAGATCGGTAAAAAAGCACCCAACCCACGGCAGCAGATGTTCCACAAAGAAGTCGCGATCAGTGCCGGCGGCGGCATCGATGCTACCACCAACAAGGCCTGCCATGACTTCACAAAGCGTTGCAGCGTGATCCTCCGGCTCCGAGTGTCCCGGCGCTTTTTCGACACTGAGACGTTGCAGGGTTTCGCGTAGTTGCGTGAGCGGACGCCCATAGAGCGAGCCGGTCAGATAATGTGATGAATACGGCATGAGCTCGCCCTGCCCGAGCCCGGCAAACAGGGCAAAAAACTCCCGCGCGACATGTTCTTCGTTGACCCGCCCTGCCGCCTCGCCAAGCGCGGTGTGCGCCATACCTATTGGAGTGGCATCGCCGCGCAGACCGGCCAGACGAGAGAGCAATTGGGAGTCCGGACTGTGCGACAGCAACGTCGCCAACAACGCATACTCCTGCGCGCGGGCCAAGTCGATTTCATCGACGATAGGCATGGATAAATCCTGAGCAGCCGAATTTGGCATTGTCATCTAACCCCGTATAAACCGCGGCCCGGCGCACGCAACTCTATCGCGGCAAAGCGCTGCCATGCCGTCGGCCATTGCGGTGGACATCGTATTCTTCGGCGGTTTGGTGCTCAGTCAGCGCGCTCTCGACTTCGTTCGCTTTGGCCGGTGAATCCGAAATATCGGAACCAGTGCAACACGATTTGTCGAGCGCAGGATCGGGGTCGGTCATGCGCGACCGGTCGGGTTCCACGGATGGCTGCAATTCCGTAAGCGCCTTCGCGATACTTTCAAGCTTGCTTGAGACGTGTGGAGGAACTGCCGGCACGCCGCCGGTCGCCGGCAGCGGACCGAATCCGGGTATCCCATCTGGATCGTTGAAATCCCACTGGTTCTCGGCAATGCCGATGAAATCGCGAATCGCAGGATCGCTCGCCCAAGCGCGGCGTAATGCAGCGCGGGTCAATTCGGCTGGAACGCCGGATTGCACAAACGCGCTGATATCGGTATCGGCGGCGATCTGTTCGAGCGATGGCAGGCTTGCTGGGTCAAAGGGCTGATCTGGCGCCTCCTCAGCCTCGGGCTGCTTTGTTGTCACTTCGGCTTTGGCCGAAACTGTTTCGATTTCATGCGCGGAATCCGAAATGCGCTTTAGTCGTGCCCAGCGTCGGATGAAATTGTCCGGCTCCGTCATCGCTTGCTCTCCCGCCTCGACACTCCTTGCGACGGCGTCTGCTGGTCGCGCTGGCGCCTCACAAAAGGACGTTCGACATGATGCCGGGCGATGAACTGCGCGACGATCTCGACGATGTCAGGCGGCATCGGCACGGCTTCGACCAGATTGCTCCCGGCGTCGGTAAACGTCTCGCCTTCCGCCGGATCAGCCGTGACGGCCAGCAGTTCATAAGGAGGGTCAGACGCAATCGGACGCATGACCACCCACAGCATGGGGGCCGAAGTGAGATTGTCGCGATAATTGGTAGTCTCGGTCCGGTGCAAGTCGATCACGGCCCCACCCGCAAAGAACAAGGCCGTTTCCGGGCCCTCTTCCAGAAGTGTCCACGGCGGCGCCGCCGCAATTCCGGCAAACACCGAGACCGGCCGCCACAGAAAATCAGCCCACATGCTTTTGGCCTTGCGGCGCTCAGCAACAACGCCAACCGGAATGCGCGCTAGGGCTGTCGATCTCAATTGACCGCCTCCTGGTGCCGGATCGGCAGGCCCGTCAAGAGATTTTGCGGCTTCAACCGCAACACCCCGTCAGGCGCCATGGCTACAAGCAGATAGACCGGCTCGCCTCTGACCTTTTCTATCATATCGGCCGGCTCGCGGAAGACGAGGCGAAACAGGCCGACCAGCCGGGCCCGCATCACTTCGTCGAGCTCACCGCCGTTCCAGATCGTATCGCCAATCCGCGTCGCCTCGGAACTCAATCCCACATACCATGACAATCCCGCGTGATGGACTTCCGCCAACGGTTCGACGATGACGTCGATCGCAAGCAGATGCCTCAGCCAGCGCCTGACGGCGTCGCCAAGCGCGACCAGGCCACGCTGACCGGCCGTCAGATCCAGCGCTATGTCGAAGCCGTCGCTGCGTTGCCAATAGCTGCCCGCGATGGCGTCATCGAGCATGTCGACTTCAACACTCGCTGGCAATCCCAGCAATTCCACCAGCGGTGAACGGGGCTGAGAGGGAAGCATCGCTTCCCTCTCCTCGTCGATCGCGATCACTGAACCTTCCCGCACCATCAGCTTCTGCGGACGAAAGAACATCTCGGCGGCCCGCAGAACGAAGACATCGTCGCAATCGTCCAACAGGTTTCGCAAGATCACCTGCACCAATTGGCCAATCAGAACGTGAGGGAATTTGATATTGTTCCTGACGATGTCGAGATAAGCGGCTTCGAGCGTGCGGTGTTTTACAAGATGATCGCGCCAGGCAATCATCATTTGCCAGTTTTCGCGCGCGTCCGCGTCGGCAATGGCAGCAAGCTGCGAGGCCGCCACGGACACCTTCGGATCGCTCAACAATGCAACGTGCAGTTTGCGTTCGGCAAGGCACGCCCCCGGCGGCGGCACCAGCTCCGGGCGCGCCAGATAGGCTTTCAGGAATTCGTCGGTGAGGAGCAAGTTGCCGACGGCGTCGCGGTCAAGCAAATGGTGACCGCAGGAGAGCCAGAAGTCACGCGGCGCACTCACCTGCCCGCTCCCTTGTCAAGGCTTTCGAGATCGAAGTGTTCGACAGGCCCATCACCGTCGCCAACCACCTCCAGAAATTCGAAAGCGCTTGCATGCGTGGCCCCGTTGCGCGGACGCAATGTGCGGAACACTTCGCGGATCGCTCCATTCTCGTGGCTTCGGGTGACGGCGACGAGCACGCCAGGCGTCTGTTCGCAGAGCGACGCCGCAAAGTCTGTCTCTTCCTCGGCAGCGAGGCGTGCGGTCGCAAGATCGGGCGCACCGAACCGCGTGACCAGATGCGCCGCGAGCATCTCGACAATTTCGCTGCGATCTATTTCGTCGGCATCGACGATCTGCACCAGCGTCGAACGCCCAAGCGAAATTAGTCCCAGAAAGCCAGCACGGAATGCGGTGCGCGCCTTGCCCGTTAGGTTGGCCGGATCGCAATGAGCAAAAGCAAAAGCGCCCGATACCGCCCACTCGCCAGGCTCGGCCGGCTTTTCAAACACAAAAGTGTCCGACGCATCGAGCCGGATGGTCCGCAGCAGCTTCACCTTGGGTCCTCCTGCGATCGGATCGGGCTGACGGACCGCTCCACGACGGCCACATTTCCGGCTCGCAACGGGCTGTCGCCGGGATACGACGGTGCCCGCCACTTGCGCGGACATCGGACTTTTCAGTGCAATAAGTATATACTTTCCCGGAAGTTCCGGCCAGTTGCCGCCCGCGGCTGGAAGACAGCTCAGGTTACAAGAAACGGCGAGAGTGATGGCTGATCTCACTAGACATCTCCTGATCTGCTCGTGCGACGACACAATGCCGCTTGACGCGGACGCCGTCCGCGGCGGCTGCCGTGGCGAAGCGACAGCCACAAAACAGCTATGCCGTGCCGAACTCGATCGCTTTCGCACAATTGCAGCGCAAGGTACGCCGCTCACGGTCGCCTGTACCCAGGAAGCGCATCTGTTCTCCGAGGTGGCGGAGGAGACTGGCCGCAAGAGCCCGATCCAGTTCGCCAATATCCGGGAGGCGGCCGGTTGGTCTAACGAGGCCGACCGGGCGGGACCGAAAATGGCCGCGTTGCTCGCGGCGGCGGCGGAGCCAATGCCGGCTGTCCCGTTCGTCGAGCTGCAAAGCGGTGGCGTTATCCTGATTTGCGGCCGCGATGAAACGGCAATCGAGGCTGCCAAGCTGCTCAAGGATCATCTCGACATCACCGTTCTGATCGAGCCGCCCGCCGCGATCGCACCGCCGCGAATAGCCGATTTTCCGGTGGCGAGAGGGAGGGTCAGAAATGCCAAAGGCCATTTCGGCGCGTTCGAGGTCATAGTCGATGATTTCGCGCAAGCTTCGCCGTCCTCGCGCGGCGTATTGGCGTTCGAGCCATCGCGCAATGACGCACGATCGAGCTGCGATATCATTCTTGATCTGACCGGCGGGACGGCGTTCTTCGCCGCCGCCGATTTGCGCGATGGTTATCTGCGCGCCGATCCCGGCAACCCCGCCGCGATGCTGCAGGCCGTGCTCAAAGCGCGTGATCTTACCGGCACTTTCCAGAAGCCGCGTTACGTCACCTACGATGCCACTCTCTGTGCCCATTCACGTTCGCAGGTCACAGGCTGCACGCGGTGCCTGGAGCTCTGTCCGACCTCGGCCATCACACCCGAAGGCGACCACGTCATCATCGACCCGAATGTCTGCGCAGGCTGCGGACAATGCGCCGCTGCCTGTCCTACCGGTGCGGCGTCCTATGCGCTGCCCACGGAAGATGCGCTAATGCGCAGGCTTCGCGCCATGCTGATCGCCTATCGCGAGGCCGGCGGCGAACAGGCTGTTGTGCTGGTGCATGACGATCCGCATGGCGCGCCGCTGATCGATGCGCTGGCGCGGTTCGGTGATGGGCTGCCGGCACATGTGCTGCCGTTTGCGGTCAACGAGATCACGCAGGTCGGGCTCGAGAGCGTCGCTGCCGCCTTCGCCTATGGCGCATCGGCGATGCGGTTTTTGCTTCGGGCGCGGCCGCTTCATGACGTTTCCGGATTGCTGCGGACGATGGCGCTGGCCGATCCGATCCTCACCGGACTCGGCTTCGGCGCGGGACGGATTGCCACCATCGAAACCGACGACCCGGACCTTCTGCTGGTGACGCTACGAGAGATACCAGCGATGCCCCCGGCGCCACGTCCGGCAAGCTTCCGCCCGCTCGGGGCCAAAAGAAGCGTGCTGCGCTTTGCGCTGAGCGAGCTGCATCGTGCCGCGCCCGAGCAAGTCGGCGTCGTTGCACTTCCGAAAGGGGCGCCGTTCGGAGCTGTCGAGATCGACGCCGGTGGGTGCACGCTGTGTCTATCCTGCGTGTCGGCCTGCCCGACCGGCGCATTGCGCGACGACCCCGATCGACCGATGCTGCGATTTGTCGAGGACGCCTGCGTTCAGTGCGGACTGTGCCAGGCGACCTGCCCGGAGCATGTCATTACCCTGAAACCTCAAATCGACTTTGACGCCGCGAGGGCCCCTGCCCGCATTCTTAAGGAAGAGGAGCCGTTCTGTTGCATCCGCTGCGGCAAGCCGTTCGGCGTAAAAAGCACGGTCGATCGCGTGGTCGCCAAGCTCGAAGGCAAGCACTGGATGTATTCCGGCTCATCCCGGCGGCTCGACGTCATCAAGATGTGCGAGGATTGCCGCGTCGTCTGTGTCGCCGAGGAAGGTTTTGATCCTTACGGCATGCAGAGCAAGACTATACGCACGACCGATGACTATCTTCGCGAGCGTGGGCCGCAACAGCGCGACGGCCAGGACAGCTGAATCAAATAGCAGAGTAGACGTGCTCAGGCCGGCACGACCGGAAACTTCTCCTTGTGCAAGGCGGCCAAGGTCTGCGGATCCAGCTTCAGATGAGCTTGCACCAGTTCGGGGGGTGTCAGCGCCAGCCACTGGTTGAACGAGACATCGGCGTAGTAGTCGCTCTTGAAGACTTCGAGGAAGCGCAGCGTCGTGGTGCCGGTGTTTTCGATGTAATGCCCCATCGCGAACGGCACGAAGCCGACGTCGCCTGCCATAAAATCGAAAGTTCGCGCCTGGCCTGACGCCGCGAACACACCCATCCGCGCTTGCCCCTCGATGTAATATTGCCACTCGTTGGTGTTCGGATGCCAGTGCAGCTCGCGCATGCCGCCTGGTTCGACCTCCACCAGCGCAGCCGAGATCGTCTTCGACGCCGGAAATACGCTGGTATCGGTGATCCGCACCGTGCCGCTCTTGGTCTTGATCGGCTGCTGCGCCAGCATTTTGTGGCTGAGGGTCGGCGACACCGCGGTGGCTGCGGCGCTCTTGTCGGAGCTGAGCGCCCCCGGCACCTCGGCCGCGAAAATGTAAAGCTGGCTCGGATCCGGCACTTTCGCAAAGGCCGATCCGGGGACACCGAAATTCTTCGACAGCACCTCTGGCGGGATGTGCTTGATCCAGTCGCTGAGCAGGAAGGTGTTGTCTTCGTCGAAATCGCCGTCGTCGAACACAAGCAGGAATTCGCAGCCGTCCGGATTGAGCCCCTGGATCGAATGCGGAGTGCCCCCTGCGAAATACCAGAGATCGCCGACGCCGACGTCATCGACGAACTGGTGTCCCTGGGGATCGACGGCGGTGATGCGGGCGGTGCCGTAGAGCATGTAGGCCCATTCGGCCGCCTTGTGCCAATGCAGTTCGCGCACGCCGCCGGCGTTCAGGCGCATGTTCACCCCGGCGACGTCCTTGGAAATACCGAGCTCCCGCACGGTGACCTGGCGGGTCCAGCCGCCGCTCTCCTGCCGCACATGCGAGTCGGAGAAGGAAAAGCGCAGATTCGGCAGCGTGCCGTGATCGGTCGGCGGCGGCACCAGGATGTCCGGATTCTGCCGGTCGCGGAGCACGTTGCGCGGGCCGGGATCGGTGCCGCCGTGTCCGGGCCGCATCGGTTGCGGAATGGTCTCGCCGGTTTGGGCGCCGGCAGCGCCTGCCACCGTGAAAATGCCGCCGGCCGCAGTCGCGGCCAACAATGTACGTCGCGTGACATCATCCATGATTTTCACTCCCTTGAAGTCTCGGCGTTTTGCAGAATTTTTTGCGCTGCGCAGAAAGCTCAGCGTGGTGTTGCAATATGGCCCGCGCCTCCGGTCGACATTGATCGTTGCCTATTCGGCATTCGGTAAATTCGCTTCGATCGCCGATCGGCACGGACACCAGATGGTTATTCCGCCGGGGTCGCCGAAGGCTGTCCGCGTCGGTCCTGGTCGGTGAGCTGTTGGGCGAGCCAGCGGTCGTGATGCTCCTTCGCCCAGTTGAGATCGACCTCGCCGGTCCCCATGGCTTCGAACGCGCCCTCCATCCCGAGTGTGCCGATATAGATGTGGGCCAGGATCAGGGCGACGAACAGGACGGCCACGACGGCATGCACCACCTGTGTGAGCTGCATCTCGGCGATCTCGGTTCCATAACAAGGAAACAGCAGCAAGAATCCGGAGATGGAGACTGCGACGCCGGCAGCAACGGAGAGCCAATAGACCAGCTTCTCACCAAGATTAAAGCGTCCGGCCGGCGCATGTTTGTTTTTGATGAAGCCGCCGCCCTGCTTGAGCCACTCGAGGTCGACCTTGCCAAAAAAATTGTCGCGGAAGAAGATCAAGGTGATTAAGACGAGGCCGACCACGAATGAGAAGCTGGTGAAGTTGTGGACGTATTTCGCCGCCTGCGAAATATCCGAGAATGTGTCTGGGCCGACGACCGGCAAGAGCAAGATCTTGCCGAAGGTGATATTCAATCCGGTCAAGCCGAGAACGACGAATGAGACGGCCGTCAGCCAATGTGAATAACGCTCAAAGGCTTTGAAGCGGAGGATTTTCTTTCCCGAGCGTCCTGCGGCAATTCGAATCCGACCGATGATCAGATAGGCGAGGCCCAGGAAAACGATCGTGCCGAGGATCACGATCGCACCGCCCCAATGCAGCAGCACTTCGTGAAAATAATCCCATGTCCGCCCGGCAGGCTGGATCAGTACACTGGCTTTCTCGTCGGGGATGTCGATGCGCCCTTCGATGCGAGGGACTTGCTTGAACAGGTCTCGTTCGCTGGTGACGCTCGCGGTTGGATTGGGGGCGCCGTCCGGATTGAGCTTCTGCGCGATCGCCGGGCCGAGCGCCGCGATCCCGAGTAAGAGCATTATGATGAGAACCCCGAGGCGAATGCGTGCAAGAAGAATCATGACGATCATCCTCCTCTCGGGGTTGCGGCCATCAGGCCTGTCCGCTCAGCCTTCGATGCGCTCGTGATAGGCCGTCATCCAGCCCCACGCGCCGGAGCCGTAGCCGCGCTTGAGCACGCGCTCCTTGTAGATCTGCGCGATGATATCGCCGTCGCCGGCAAGCAATGATTTGGTGGAGCACATCTCGGCGCATAGCGGCAGCTTGCCTTGACCGAAGCGGTCCGAGCCGTATTTCTCGAACTCCTCGGCGCTGCCGGGAGCTTCCGGCCCGCCGCCACCGGCACAATAGGTGCACTTGTCCATCTTGCCGCGCGAGCCGAAATTGCCGACCTTGGGGTATTGCGGCGCGCCGAACGGGCATGCATAGAAGCAATAGCCGCAGCCGATGCAGATATCCTTGGAATGCAGCACGATGCCGTCTTCGGTCGGATAAATACAGCTGACCGGGCACACGGCGGCACAGGGCGCATCGGTGCAATGCATGCAAGCCATCGACACCGAGCGCTCGCCAGGCTTGCCGTCATTGATGGTGACGACGCGCCGCCGATTGATGCCCCATGGTACCTCGTTCTCGTTCTTGCATGCGGTGACGCAGGCGTTGCAGTCGATGCAGCGGTCCGCGTCGCAAAG
The DNA here is from genome assembly GCA_049674245.1 of Bradyrhizobium sp. Taxonomy (GTDB): domain Bacteria; phylum Pseudomonadota; class Alphaproteobacteria; order Rhizobiales; family Xanthobacteraceae; genus Bradyrhizobium. Next base: position 13,152 of record JBATYU010000538.1, read on the forward strand.
GAATTTCATGCGCGCCATGGTTTACGCCCTCTCACGCTGCCCTGATCTGGCAAAGGGTCGCCTTCGGCTCCTGCATGCCGGTCGCAGGATCGTAGCCGTAGGTGGTGAGCGTATTTACGCTCTCGCCGAGCACGATCGGATCGAAGCCTTTCGGATATTTGGCACGGAGATCGGCGCCTTCAAACCAGCCGGCGAAATGATAGGGCATCCAGGCAAGGCCCTTGCCGACGCGCTCGGTCACGAGCGCCTTCATCCGGGCCCTTGAAGCGTTCTCCGCGCCGGTCACCCACACCCATCCGCCATCCTCGATGCCGCGCTCGCGTGCATCCGCCGGGTTGATCTCGACAAACATGTGCTGCTTCAACTCGGCGAGCCACTTGTTGGATCGCGTCTCCTCGCCGCCGCCCTCATACTCCACCAGCCTGCCCGAGCTCAGGATCAGCGGGAATTGCTTGGCAATGCCACGATCGACGGCAGCCTTTTGCACGGAAAAGCCGATGTTGGGTACGCGGAACTGCTTGGCGTCCGGCAACGTCGGATAGTCGGCGACCAAATCCGGACGTGGCGTATAGATCGGTTCGCGATGGACGGGAATCGGGTCGGGAAGATTCCAGGCGATCATGCGCGCCTTGCCGTTGCCATAAGGTGAACAGCCGTGCTCGATCGCCACCCGCTGAATTCCACCGGAAAGATCGAGCGACCAGGACACCGCATCCGGATTGGCGGAATTCACGCGCTGGATGACTTCCATTTCCTGCGGCGAGAGGTCGTTGTCCCAGCCGAGCTTCTTGAGCACGCCTAAAGTGAACTCGGGATATCCGTCCTTGATTTCGGAGCCGGCCGAATAGGAGCCCTCCGCGAGAAGATTATCGTGCTCCTCCTTTTCGACTTCCTGGCCGTTTTCCATCACCTTGCGCTTGACGACACGCTCCACGCCAAACCGAGCGCGGAACGTGCCACCGCCTTCCTTCACCGGCAGACTGGTGTTGTAAAGAATAGGCGTACCCGGATGCTTGAACTCCGGCGTTCCCCAGCATGGCCACGGCAGGCCATAATAATCGCCGCCGACTTCCGGATCATCCTTCGGCGCCCGCAGGGTGACCAGGTCGAACTTGGCCTGGTTCTTCATATGGGCCTTGAGCCGCTCGGGCGACTGCCCGCAATAGCCGGTCGACCAGCCGCCGCGATTGATCTCGCGCAGGATATCTTCGGCGGACACCTTGTTGTTTTCGACCTTGATGTTCTTGAACATCCGGTCGGCGAAGCCGAACTTGCGGGCAAGCA
>JBATYU010000539.1:0-2672 GCA_049674245.1 Bradyrhizobium sp.
AAATCCGACGACAGGGATGACGGGCTGCTGCGCCTGCGCTACCAGTGGCCAGCCGACCGCCGTGCCACCGAGAAGCGTGACGAACTCGCGTCGCTTCATGGTCGCCATGTGGGATCCGTAAAAAAGAAAGCCCGCGAAATTGGCTTAATCCTTTCCAAGAATGTGAAGTCGGGTCGCAATCGCTAGCGGGCCGCGTCCCAGCCAAGTCCGTTGATCCCCCCAACAGCAGACATGTGGCGTGTCTGCATCAGCACGTCGGTTTCGTGCCGATAGTGTTGCAAAAGTCAAAAATCGAACGACGCCAGAAATCTCGCAAACGTTGATGTTTGGACGACTCCATCGTTGCAATGCTCTGTAGCGCGGATACGAAGCTCCGTGGTCGTTTTTCTGAGAAGCGATGTGGTCCCTCACATCTCTGCGCGCGAAACGCATCTGCGGCCCTGGAAAATTTCGTTCGTCACCCTCAAAAGACTTTTGCAACACTATCTGCCAGAACCGGACGTTCCGCGGGAGTCTTCAAAACACGGCGCGAAGTTCCGACGGTGCCTCAAGGGTCACGTGTGTGATCAAGTGGAACGGTTATCTTCCCGTATCATCCCCGCATTTCGTTAAGTAGCCCATGTACTTATCGTCCATTTGATATTTATCAATGTTACTTGTCGTGAAAATTCGCATTGTTTTTATTTCCATTTCGAATGGGAGGGAAATCATGTCGATAACAAAACGGAAGTTTATCGCATTGACATCGGCTAGTGCGGCAGCCGCATATTTGCCGTGGAGGTTCTTCGGCGGGGTAGCCTATGCTTTTGCCCAGACCCCGACCACCGTGCCGCTCTTCGCCACCAATCTGCGAAGCATAGACACAATCGGTGTCGCTGCTCCCGATCTCACTCCGGCGCCGGTCACCGGCGTCACGCACTACACCATCAACATCAACCAATTCCAGGACGCTGGCGTCTGTCCGTCCCTAGGGCCGACCACGCTACGCGGTTTCAACCCGACGAGGCTGCTCGCCGGCCTGAACAACCGGCATCTCGGCGGCATCATCGTCGGCCAGAAGGGCACGCCAATCCAGATCACCTTCCGGAACACCATCCCTGGCGGCACGCACATCATCCCCAACGACCTGACCATCTCAGGCGCGAACCTCGGCAACAACCGCACCGCGGTTCACCTCCACGGCGGATTCGTTCCTTGGATCAGTGACGGCGGGCCGTTCGACTGGTGGGACCCGACAGGGAACCGCGGCCTGAGCTTCCTCAACAATCAGGTCCTCAATCCCACAGCGGCCAACAATGAAGCAGAGTACTACTACCCCCTCAATCAGAGCGCCCGGTTCGCCTGGTACCACGACCACGCCGTCGGCATCACCCGCATCAACGCCTACTCGGGCATCGCCTCGGCGCTCCTCATCCGCGATACTTTCGAGGCGAACCTCGTCAACCAAGGACTGCCCAACTACATCGAACTCGGCGGCCATGAGATTCCACTCATTATCCAGGATAAGGTTTTCGTCGGTCCGAACATCAACCTCATCGACCCGACATGGTCGGCGGTTTCTTCGGCGACAACGCCGGGCAGCCTATGGTATGCGCACATCTACGAGCGCGCTCGCTGGAGAGCGGCCGGCAACTTGGGGGGCGGTGGCGCAAACAACCTCACTCCGCCGGACCCGTCCTGCATCCCGGAATTCTTCGGTGACACCATGCTGGTCAACGGGACCACGTTCCCTAAGGCCACCGTGGAACCAAGGCGCTACCGGCTGCGGTTCCTCAACGCCTGCAACGCCCGCTTCCTGAACCTGCAGCTCTACGTGGCGGACAGCAGTGCAAACGGGATCACGCTGAACCTCGCGACAGGCATCCCGACGAACGCGCCTGCGCTCTGCGATCCGAACGCCCCGGGAACGAGTGCCAGCGTCCTCCAGATCGGCACCGAGGGTGGTTTCCTTCCCAAGCCCGCCCGCATCCCGACCAACGTGCCGTTCAACCCGCTCCTCCCGCTGAAGAGTTCCTTGGTAGTGTCGCCAGCCGAACGGCCCGACATCCTTATCGACTTCAGCGCACACAGCGGGAAGAGCATCATCCTCTATAACGACGCCCCCGCGCCCTTCCCGGTCGGTGCCCCGGTGAACGACTACTTCCCGGGGTGGAACGTCGGGACCAGCGCAGGAGCCAATCCGGTCAACGCCCTGACGCCCAACGGTTTTGGGCCGAACTCGCGAGTCCTGATGCGGTTCGACGTGGGGACGACCGTCACGGCGCCTGCTGATGTTCCGCTGACGATCACCACCGGCAGCAATCTGACCGCCGGCATCGATGCCCCGCTCATCCCGTTCGGCACGAGCGTACCGCCTCCGGGCGTCATCCCCCGTCAACTCACCCTTAACGAGACGTTCGACCCTTACGGCCGTCTCATTCAGATGCTCGGCACCACTGTCCCACCGGGCTCGCCCAGCGCGGGGTTCGGCCGTGCCTACGAGAGCCCTGTGACAGAATCAGTGCGCGCCGGAGCGACCGAGGTCTGGGAGATATTCAACACCACGGCAGACGTTCACCCCATGCACTTCCACTTGGTGAACGTGCAGGTCATCAACCGGCAGCCGTTCCAGGTGAGCAGCCTCGGCAATACTCAGGGAGGTGTGAACTTTACTGGCCCCGCCACACCGGCCG
>JBATYU010000540.1:0-1980 GCA_049674245.1 Bradyrhizobium sp.
GTCGGCGCGAAGGATCGCAGGACCGGCGCGGGTTGCGCGCTTCGCATGAACATGTGCGCCAGCGACGGCGCCTATTCCGCCGCGATCTGCCGCGGCGCCGGCGGCGGGCTGGTGAGATCGGCGGCGAGCTGCGCGTAGCGGGCCTTGGCGTCGCTGACCGCCTTCTCCTTCACCGGCCCGTAGCCGCGGATGCGATCGGGCAGCGAGAGCAACTCGACCGCGGCATCGACCGTTACCGGCGACAACAGCGAAAGCACGGTGGCGACATCCTTCTCATAGCCCGCGATCAAGTCGCGCTCGAGCTTGCGGTCAGCGCTGTGGCCAAAGATGTCGAACGCAGTGCCGCGCAGGAAGCGCATGCCCGCCAGCAACCGAAACACCGCCAACATCCACGCCCCGACAGCACGCTTCTTCGGCCGGCCCAGCGCATCCTTGGCCCCACCCAGCAACGGTGGCGCGAGATTGAAGCTGATCTTGAAATCGCCCTCGAACTGGTCGCGAAGCTGTTTTTCGAATTCGCCGTTGGTATAGAGGCGCGCGACTTCATACTCGTCCTTGTAGGCGAGCAGTTTTGCATAGTTGATCGCAACCGCGCGCGGCAGCGCCTCGCCGTAACCGCCCTTGGTGGCGGCATCGCGCACCTCACTGACCAGGTTGCGGTAACGCTCGGCGAGCTTTGCGTTCTGATAGTCGGTCAAAAGCCGGCTACGATGGGCGATGATCTCGTCGAGCGACATCTGCTCCAGCGTCTTCGGTGCCGGCGTCGCGTCCTGACCTTTCATCATCGCGTCAAGCCGCGCGGGATCGGCAGCGGCGAGCCGCCCGAGCCGGAAGGCCTGGGTGTTCATCTTGATGGAGACGCCGTTGACCTCGATCGCCTGTTCGATCGCTTTAGCCGACAGCGGCAATAATCCCTTCTGATAGGCATAGCCCATCATCATCATGTTGGTGGCGATGGAATCGCCGAGCAGGATTTCGGCCGGCTTGGTGAAATCGAAGAAGGACGAGTCCTTGCGCAGCGCGGTTTCCAGCACGTGATTGACGTTGCGGCTCTGGAAATTGAAATCGCGGTTGAGGATGAAATCGGCGGTCGGGATCATGTGGCTGTTGATGATGCCGACGGTACGGCTGGATTCGCAAAGCGTGATGGTGTCCTTGGATACCGCGACCACTTCGTCGGCCGCCAGCACCAGATCGGCGGTGCCGGTGACGATGCGCGAACAGGTGACGTCGGCGGTATGCTCGGAGAGCCGGACATGGCTCAGCACCGCTCCGCCCTTTTGCGCCAGCCCCGACATGTCGAGGATCATGCTGGCCTTGCCCTCGATATGGGCGGCCATGCCGAGCAGCGCGCCGATCGTCAGGACGCCGGTGCCGCCGACGCCGCCGACCGCGATGTTATAGGGCCGTTCCAGCGCAGGGAGCGCGGTTGGCTCCGGCAGATCGCCGATATCGCCGAGATCGGCCGGTGCGCGGCGGCGTGGCTTGCCGCCGTCGATCGTCACGAAGGACGGGCAAAAACCCTTGAGGCAGGAATAATCCTTGTTGCAGGTGGATTGATTGATGGTGCGCTTGCGCCCCAGCTCGGTTTCCAGCGGCTCCACTGAAATGCAGTTCGACTGTACCGAGCAATCGCCGCAGCCTTCGCAGACGGCCGGATTGATCATCACGCGGCGGGCCGGATCCTCCATCAGTCCGCGTTTGCGGCGGCGGCGCTTTTCCGCCGCACAAGTCTGCACGAACACGATGGCCGAGGCGCCCTTCACCGTGCGGCAGGCCTTCTGGACGGCGTCGAGCTCGTCGCGATGCGCAGTCTTGACGCGAGGGGCGATCTCGGAAGGAGGATAGGCGCCCGGATTTTCCGAGACCAGATAGATCTCGCGGATGCCTTCGGAGTGAAGCTGGAAGGTGATCTGTTGTGGCGACAATTCGCCGTCGACATGCTGGCCGCCGGTCATCGCGGTCGCGTCGTTATAGAGG
>JBATYU010000541.1:0-2482 GCA_049674245.1 Bradyrhizobium sp.
GGCCCGACCAGCGAGACCAGATGTTTCAAGCCGTCATAGCCATAGGCGATGCCGAGCTTTGCGGCGGGAATGCCATACCGGCTGTCCTCGGCGGCGATGCGGATGTCCGACATCATCGCAACCTGCATGCCGCCGCCGAGGCAGAAGCCGCGGATGCAGGCGATGGTCGGTTTCGGATAATTCGCGAGCAGCGCGCGCTGCGCGGCGCTGCGCCTGGAATATTCCTCCGAGGCTTCCGCATTGTGGCGGTTTTTTTCGAACTGGCTGATATCGGCGCCCGAGACAAAGGCCTTGTCGCCGGCGCCGACCAGGATCACCACGCGCACGTCGCCATCGTCGCGCAATTCGGTCAGCGCCTGACCAAACCCTTCCCACATGTCGAGCGACATGGCGTTACGCTTTTCGGGATTGTTGAAGGTGATGATTCCGACGCCATCGGTGACGCTTTTCAGGATCTTGCCGTCGGCGAAGGATTTTTCTTCTCTGTTAGCGACGTCCAGCATCGGGCAAGCTTTCGTGTTGTTGGTCAGGAAGTCACGAATGGACCGAAATTCGCCCGCGCGAAAGCCGGCCGCGCCTGTATCTTAGCCCACCATTCCGCGACGCGGGGATGCTTCTTTTGAGATACCTGCTCCGGCGCAATCTCTTCATCGATCCGCTTGACGAACGGCGCCGCCGCGATATCGGCGATCGAATAGGCCTTGCCGACCAGCCAGCCGGAGGGCGCCAATGCCTGCTCCATCTTGTCGAGGAGCTGCACCAGTTTGGCCCGCGCCGCGTCGCGCTCTTCCTCGGTGTAAGGTTTTCGCGCCACCCGCAGCCAGGATTCCTGGCGCTCCTTGCTTGGAATGTTCTTGAGCTTCTCGGCGAGTTCCTCATCCGACCATTGCGCGGCCACCTTTTGCAGATGGTGCCGCCAATTGAAGATGATGAGATTGTGAATAAGCCCGTCGATGTGCCGGATCCAGTTGCGCATCTGCCCGCGCTCATAAGGAGTCTCCGGCCGCAGCGGCGGATCGGGAAAGCTTTCGTCGAGATATTCACAGATCGTGCCGCTCTCGTACAGCGGCCTGCCGTCATGGATCAGGGTCGGGATCACGCCCAGCGGATTGATCTTCAGATATTCCGGCGAATGATGCTCCAGCTTGGTCATGTCGACGACATGGCCTTGGTAGGCGAGGCCTTTCTCTTCGAGGCAAAGCCGCACCCGGCGCGAAGCGCTCGAGCGCCAGCCGTGGTGAAGGATCATCATGGCGTTCCCCGTACTCTCATCGGTACCGGGAACTATCGTTCACTGCGCCAGATGCGCCGTCAACGGATGATTGGCGGCCTGGTTGAAGAACGCGGCTTCTTCGGCGGTGGCCTCCAGAAGCTGGGTGTCCTGATCATAGATGTCGTCGCGGAACTGAATAGTCTGGTCCTTCGTCATCCACGCGGTGAGATAGATCCAGGCGACCGGAACCTTCTTCGGCAGCGCGATCTCCTGGTGCTGTCCGGTTAGGATCGCCGCGTCGATGGCGGCGCGATTCCATTTCGACATTTCTTCCGACAACAGCCAGGCCGCGAGGTCGCGCACATTGTCGACCCGCGAGCAGCCGTGCGAATCGAAACGGTAGTCGTCGCTGAACAGGTTGCGCTGGTTGGTGTCGTGCATATAGACCGAATAGGGGTTGGGCATGTCGATCTTTACCGCGCCCAACGCATTAAAGGCGCCGTTCTGCTGGCGCACCGTGAAATTCGGGGTGCGGGTGCCCGACCAGTCCACCGAGTGCGGATCGATCGGATTGTCGTGGCCGTCGAGCACTTCCATGTGCATGCGCGAGAGGTAGGTGGGGTCCTTGCGCATGTGCGCCGAGATTTCGCTTCTGGCGATCGATGACGGCACGGTCCAGGTCGGATTGAGGACAACGCCGGTGATTTCGGCGGTCAGCGTCGGCGAGGGCTTTTCGGTCTTGCCGACGATGACGCGATAACGCCGCACGACGATATCGTTCTCCACCGCTTCGGCAAACGTCGCGGGGAGGTTGACGACGACATAGCGCTGTCCGAACGAAAAATTGATGTTTTCGAGCCGTTCGAGCGAAGCCTCGAGCTGCTTGATGCGCTTCTGCACGGAGACATTGAGTGCGGCGATGGTGCGCGGCGTTACCGTTCCGGTCGACGCCAGGCCGTGGCGAACCTGGAAGCGCTTCACGGCCTCCGCGACAACCTCGTCAAACGGCCCGGAGGTCTTGTCGGCGGCAAGATCGTCAGAGATGATCAGGCGCTGGCGCAAAAGGTCGTCGCTCGGCCCCGCCACGCCGATCGCGAATTTGGCGTCGGTTGGAATCGTCGGCCATCCGCCGCGCACCGCCAGATCCGAATAACTCAGCGCCGCTTCCTTGATGCGCTGCCCGGTGCCTTCATCGAAGGTCGGCTCATGCGATAATGCGAGTGCTTGAGCCGAGCGCGATTCCGGCGTCGATGCCGGCGCGGCTTTGGG
>JBATYU010000542.1:0-2559 GCA_049674245.1 Bradyrhizobium sp.
TCAGCGACCAGCGCATCGGCTCGTGGTCGTGGTCCATGGTGAAGTAGTCGCTGGTGTAAAGCTCCAGGCGATGGCCGTCGGGGTCCCGGACATAAAGAAAGAACGCGTTGGAAATGCCGTGGCGGCCAGGGCCGCGCTCGATGTTTTTCAAAAAACCGCTGGAGGCCATCACGTCGCAGAGGTGCAAAATGTTCATCGCAGTGGGCACCCAGTACGCAAAGTGGTGCAGGCGGGGGCCCTTGCCATTGGTGATGGCGAAGTCGTGCACATTGCCCTTGCGATGCAGCCAGGCGGCGGCGATGCGGCCCTGCGGCCCGTCTTCCTCGGCATATTCGGTCAGGCGGAAGCCGAGCCGGGTGTAGAACTCCATCGTGTCCTGCACTTCGGCCGCGAACACGTTGAAGTGGTCGAGCCGCTGCGGATGGCAACCCTTGTAGAGATCGTAGCGGCGCAAAAGGTGCGGACGCTTCTCCATCGAGGCATAGAGTTCGATCTGGAAGCCGAAGGGATCGGAAAATTGCAGCGTGCGGCCCTGAAACGGCTGCTCGGCGAAGGCGTAATGGATGCCATTCTCGGAAAAGAACGCGGCAGCTTTATCGAGGTCACCATCGTCGCCGACTTTAAAACCCAGGCGATTGCAGGCGGCGACTTGCGCCTTGCGCAGCACCAGCGAGTGATGTTGATGCTCCTCGCTGCCGCGCAAGTACACGGCGTTGTCGTCGCGATCCTCGACGTGGAGCCCGACGGCGCCTTCATAGAACTCGCGGCTGGCGTTCAGGTCGGTCACGTCGAGCACGGCGTGACTGCTCCTGATGATGTTGAAGGGCGGATCGAAGATTTGTTGCGGAACGGGCATGCTGCTTCCTCGACTTCGGTGTGACCTTATCCATGCACGGTCTCCGCCGTCAAAGCTTCGTGGATGTTGTTGCGCTTCCAGCTCGTCTCCCTGTCGTTGATCTGCATGTCGAACGACAGCGCAAACTTGCCTTGCGTAAAGACGGGATCGAGATAGGCGGACAACACCTTGAAGATATGTTCGCCCGCCGTCTTGCGGGTAGCGAGGTCGCGGCCCTCGCCAAGCCTGAGCACCATGTCGAGAAAACCCAGATCCGGCCGGCCATCGGCGATGGCGTAGTGCTCGCACTTGACGGCGCGGACGCGAATGCCGCCGAGCGGAAAGATACCGGTCTCTACCGCGGCTTTGCGAACGACTTCGACGACCATGCCGATGTCGACGCGGCCATCGAGATTGGCTGAATATTCGATCGTGAAATGCGGCATCGCGGGATCACTCCAAATTGTCTGAGGCAATGCTTTGCGTGAACCAACAGCGGGAAACGACTAACATCGTTCGCGGTGGCCGATCAAACGGAATTGGAGGATCAAACTTGTGCAGTGCACGGCATCGGAGCTTGGCACGAAATAGAGTTCCGTTGATTGCTGAAAGCGCGATGCACGGCGCAAATTTGCATGATGCTATCGGGGCGACGCATGGCGGCCCCGAGATCTATGGCTCCGAGCGTCGAGGCCATAGACACGCACGCAATTTTTCGCTCAAAGTGCCGGCCAAGCCGATCATGAAAATCGGCGACGGGATGGATGGCGCGGCGCGCAGCGCGGTTGATCCGCAAAAAAGCAAAAGCAGAGGCCGAAAATCCACACATGGTTACCGTGCAAATTCAGAGACTGATCGACTTCGTTGCCGAGGTTTTCGTCCATTCGGAATCCTCGCCTGAAGAAGCCAGGCGCATCGCGACCTATCTGACGACGGCCAATCTTACCGGACATGACAGCCACGGCGTGATCCGGGTGCCGGGTTACATCGTGTGGAAAAAGATGGGCTCGGTCGTTCCCGATCAGAAAGTCGAAGTTGTCGTCGATACGCCGTCGCTCGCCGTGATCGATGGCAAGTTCGGCTATGGGCAGACGGTGACGCCGCAGGCTGTCAAGATCGGCATCGAGAAATGCAAGAAAGCCGGACTGGCTGCGATCGCGTTGCGCAATGCCGGCCACATCGGCAGGGTCGGCGATTGGGCCGAGATGGCAGCCGGCGAAGGGCTGGTGTCGGTGCATTTCGTCAACGCCGCAGGCTCGGTACTGGTCGCCCCTTACGGCGGCGTCGAGCGGAGGCTTTCGACCGCGCCCTATTGCGTCGGCATTCCGCGCAAAGGGCAGGGGCCGGTCGTGCTGGATTTTGCGACCTCGGTCGTCGCCGAAGGCAAGGTGCTGGTCGCAAGCCGCGGCGGCAAGAAACTGCCTGATGGCGCGCTGATCGATCTCGACGGCACCTTGAGCGAAGACCCGACGGTGCTCTACGGGCCGCACGTCGCCGAGGGGCCGCGCGATCACAGCCAGGGCCGAGGTGCGATCCGCGCCTTCGGCGAGCACAAGGGTTCGGGGCTCGCGCTGATGTGCGAACTGCTCGGCGGCGCGCTGACCGGGACTGGCGCGACCGCGCCGGACCGGCGCTTCGCCAATGGCATGCTCGCAATCTATATCGACCCGAAGGTGGTCGATCCCGCCAATTTCTTCGACGGCGAGATGGCGCGCTACATCGCC
>JBATYU010000543.1:0-1881 GCA_049674245.1 Bradyrhizobium sp.
CTTGTGTGCCGAGTATGAACGACAGCTTGGAGGTGAAAGTCCTTTATCCAGCCTGATGACGGCGAAGGATTAGCGAAGCGCAAGGGCGTCATCGCGAGATGGGGTCTGAAGAAAGCGTGGAGCAAAGCCGCGGCCCGATGGACAAGCACCGGATAACGAGGCCTACCCGATCGGACGAGCGAGCAAGTGATCGCAAAGTCCACAGTCATCAAGGATCGGGGTGGTAAATCCGGCGGGCGTGCGGCGAAGGCGGTCGGTCTTACCTCGGGAGGTCTGCGCTGTGTCTCGGCAACGGGACTGAGGCCGTCGTAAGACGGCCTGACCGCAGTGCAGAAGTCAGCCGAGGGCATAGTAGGCGGCCTGCGCGCCGCCGAAGGCCCGAACGGTGGAAGTGGTTAGTAGAGCGGCGATCTCGTGCGAGCCATGCGGCAGAAGGATCAGAGCGAACTGAACTTGGGCACCGGGGTGGCGGGTGAAGCCCGAAGCGCCGCCGCCCAAGCGACCGAAGCGTGCACGGCGAAAACCTGTCTCGAACGCCCGGCGGTCGCAGGGCCGTCGATGGAAGCAGTTCTCGATCGTGAGAACCTGAAGAAAGCGTTGGCGCAAGTGAAGCGCAACAAGGGTGCGGCGGGCGTCGACGGAATGACCGTCGGCGAGCTGCCGGCCTACCTGAAGGAGCACTGGCTTACGATCCGAGCCCAGTTGCTTGACGGCGCCTACAAACCACAGCCGGTGCGGCGGGTTGAGATACCGAAGGCGTCGGGCGGCCTACGGCCGCTCGGCATCCCGACGGTGCTCGACCGCTTCATCCAGCAGGCGGTGATGCAGGTGCTGCAGGCGGATTGGGACAGGACGTTCTCCGAGACCAGCTTCGGCTTCCGGCCGGGGCGCTCGGCACATCAGGCGGTGGAACGGGCACAGGCATATATTGCGTCCGGGCACGCCGTCATCGTGGACATAGACCTGGAGAAGTTCTTCGACCGGGTCAACCACGACATCCTGATGGGGCTGGTTGCCAAGCGGGTTGCTGACAAGCGCATCCTGAAACTGATCCGTGGCTTTCTAACCGCGGGTGTGATGGAGGGAGGGCTGGTCGGTCCGACGGAGGAGGGCACGCCACAGGGCGGCCCGCTCTCGCCGCTGTTGTCGAACTTGATGCTGGACGTGCTGGACAAGGAACTGGAGAAGCGCGGACATCGCTTCGTGCGCTACGCTGACGACTGCAACATCCATGTGCGCAGTCAAAAGGCGGGTGAGCGGGTGATGGCGGGCATCGAACGGTTCCTCGAAAAGCGCCTCAAGCTCAAGGTCAACAAAGCGAAGAGCGCGGTCGCCAAACCAAGCGCCCGCAAGTTCCTGGGCTTTAGCTTTATCGGCAGGACAGAGCCACGGCGGCGTATCGCGCCGCAGGCCATCGCCCGCTTCAAAGCGAGAGTTCGGCAGCTGACGCAGCGCTCGGGTGGACGCAGCCTCGAGCAGATCGTCAAGGAGCTGTCCGTCTACCTCATCGGGTGGCGCGGATACTTCGGCTTCTGCCAAACCCCATCGGTGTTGCGCGCGCTTGACGCATGGATCCGGCGGCGGTTGCGCGCCATCGCCTGGAAGCAATGGAAGCGTGGACCCGCTCGCTTCGCCGAGCTGCAACGCCGCGGCGTTGGCCGGGACTTGGCGGCAACAACCGCCGGTAGCCCACACGGCCCTTGGCGGCTCGCGAACAGCCCCGCGCTCACCATCGCTCTGCCAAACCGCTTCTTCGGTTCACTCGGCCTGGCTTCCATCGCCGCACAGCGACCCGCATAATCCGCTGAACCGCCGGATACGGACCCGTATGTCCGGTGGTGTGGGAGGGGTGAAGTCGTGAGACTTCCCCCTATCCCGATT
>JBATYU010000544.1:0-2167 GCA_049674245.1 Bradyrhizobium sp.
GTTGAAATACGTGTACTGGTAGGGGTGCAGGCGGATCATCTCGCCGAGCGACAACAACAGGCCAAACGAGAACACCGCAACGACTGCCGGCTGCCAGTTCCGGCGGTTCTCCTTGAGCCAGCTCATCGTCCGCGCGAAGGCCAGGCCCGCCAGCACGGTCATCGGCGGAATGACGAAAATGAAATGCCGGATGCCGTTATAGAGCGCCGGACGTTTCACGATCGCGACCAGGATCGGAAGCGTGGCGGCGAGCGTCAGCATCAGCAAAATGGTCTTGCGGCGGGCCGCGACATCACCGCGCGGCAGTAACACAAAAGTGCCGATGGCGCCGGCGACGGTGAAGACCAGCAGCACTTCGGGAAGCTGGAGCGCGAACAGCGTCGGCAGATACGACCAGGGCATGTCGGGCACCGACACCAGCGCGCCGTCGAACATTTCCTTCCAGGGTTTTTCGAAGAAGTGCGAGAAATAGGAGAGCGCGCGGAACGGATTGTCCGGCTCCATGATCGACCACGGCCAGATCAGCCCCATGACGAGATAGCCGAGGACGAGACCAGGCAGCAGCACGTAGACGACATGTGCGAAGCGGCGGAGGGCTTCACGCGCGCCGAGCTTGCGAAGCTCCTCGACGAACAATGGTACGAACCCCACCAAAGCATAGATCAGGGCCAATCCGCCGAGGATGCGCGATCCGATCGAAAGGCCGGCGCCGAGGCCGACAATCAATATGGTCCGCGGCGAGGGCTGCGGATATTCCTCGGCGAGCCGAACGAGACCCAGCATCAGGATCGCCATCGCGACCGCGAACGGCGCATCCTTCGGATTCATGAACATGTGGCCGTAGAAGATCGGGCACAGCACCAGCAGCAGCAGGGCGGCGAGGCCAGCAAGCGGTCCGCCGACGCGGCGGCCGAGCCGCCACGTCACCGCGAGCCCGGTCACGCCCACGATCGCACCCAGCAGCCGGCGGGTCTCGAACAGTTCGAGCGGAATGATCTTGTGCAGAAGCGCTGCCGCCATGTCGAAGCCGCCGCCATACATGTAGAGATTGGCGAATGACAGCGCGCCGGTATCCTTGAATCCGGAACCGTACATGCGCAGCAGAAGGTCGGCATATTCAGCGTGGGTGTAGTCGTCCCAGCCTAATCCGTAATCGCGGAAGGTTAATCCCGCGACGACGGCAACCGCCGCCAACACAAGAATGGCGAGGTCGTCGCAAGTTCGTTCGACCGAGCGCCGCGCTGGCGTATCGATGGCCGAAGTCGTGATGGATGACATGGCTATTGGTAACCCGGTGTCCCCTGGGGCCCAGCTTTGGCGCTTGTGAGCCTCGTTCCCCGGCATCCATATAGCGCAGTTCCCTTTCCAAGTAATTGGGAATTGTGGCGTAATTTTCCTGATGCAGTGCAGCAACCAGGCCTGCAAAGGTGAAATTCCGGCAAGGTTGGGTCGTCGGCAGGCCAACGGACTTGCGGCACCATTGTTGATTCACCGATTTTAGGAACGCCTTCGCCAGTTGGCGGTTGGCGCTATGCACATTATGACGGTATCGTGGCAATAGGCGGTGTGGTTTTGGTTCAGAAGTTCTCATGGCTTGCTCGCTGAGAAACGAAGAGAGCTTCTCACTGACCACGCCAGGGGGTAAGTTTGATGATGATCGTCTTGCTGATCGCCGGGATCGGCGCCGCGCTGGCTGGTCTTTTGGCGATCGCCTTCGGGATCCCGATCAAGGAATTCGGTTTCGGCAACACCTTGATCCTGGTCGGCGTGGTTGCGGTTTGCACCGGCATGATCCTGCTTGGCCTGTCGCTGGTCGTGCGCGAGTTGAAAATCATTTCGCAGCGGTTGCGTCCGGCGGGCCAGCGTGCGCGAACGGCATTGCCGTCGATCGGACCTAGCGCCGTTGGGCAGGGGATCCCGAGCGACGATGAATTTCTCTTCGGCAGCGATCCAACTGCGGCGGAAAATGCCGGCCACGCCGAGTCGGGAGCGATGCCCTCGTCTTCGCCGCCACCCTGGCATGACGAAGCCGCGTCGCGCGATCGCGTTCGCGAGGGGCCGGAACCCGAGCCGGCGCCGCCCCCAAAGCCACGGCGCAATCTGCTGTTTTCCTCGACGTCGCGGAAGGAGCGCGAGCGCGCCGGGGCGCGTACGGCCGAGTCAGTGG
>JBATYU010000545.1:0-3143 GCA_049674245.1 Bradyrhizobium sp.
GGCGGCGGCTGCGCGCGCGGCGCGGTGTTGAAGGCGGCGCGCGAGGCGCTCGCCGACGGCGAACCGCGTATGGTCTCAGTGCAGCCGGAAAATCTTCTGGCCGAGCTCGGCGTCAAGCCCGGCGACACCAAGGAGGGCGTCCGCTTCGCCAGCAATCTGTGCCCCAGCAAGGGCACCATGGATATCTTCGTCGAGCCGGTGCTGCCGCATCCCTCGCTGGTGATCCTCGGAGCAAGCCCGGTGGCGATGTCGCTGGCCGCGCAGGCGCGCCAGCTCGGTTATCACGTCACATTGGCCGCGCCAGCGGCCGATCTCACCACCGCACCCGACGCCGACATGCTGATCGACAGTTTTGCGCTCGGCGAGTTGCACCCGGCCAAACGCTTCGTCGTGGTATCGACGCAAGGGCGGGGCGACGAGGCCGCGTTGCGCGCGGCGGTCGCAACCGAGGCCGCCTATCACGCTTTTGTCGGCAGCCGCCGCAAGATGGCGGCGCTGCGCGAAAAACTCATTGGCGAAGGTGTTGCGGCCACCGCGCTCGATCGCGTCAAGGCACCGGCCGGCCTCGACCTCGGCGCCATCACGCCGGAAGAAATCGCGATGTCGATTTTGGCCGAGATCACGGTCGAGCGCAGACGCGGGCAGCGCGAGGCGGCACTTCCGTCATCCTCAGAGTCAAACTGAGGCTCGTCATGCCCGGCCTTGTGCCCGCCTTCGCTAAAGCTTCGGCGGACTGGTATTGAACCCGGCGAAGCCTTGGCGTAGCCGGGCATAGGCGAGCGGAAGCGACGCCGTCCTACGGACGGCTAAGCCCGGCCATGACGAAGAACCCGTTGGGGTAACCCGCAGCCACACGTTCCAAACCGCTGCCGGTCCCGCGCCGATGCGCGCCAGACGCGCCATTATCCCCCGCCGGCAACGCCGAAAACACCAGTTTCCCAAATATTTAGATCGTGACTGGCCGCGATTTGTGACAGGATTACTACAATCCAATGTCAGTTCGGTTACACGCGGAGCGGTCGATGAATTTGGAATGGCGGGCCCAGTCAAGTTCCCAATCAAGCCCCCTATCGAGTTCAAGTTCCTTGGCCTGGTCAAATCCCCTGGCCTGGTGGTGGGCTCTGTTGACGCTCGTCAGCGGCGCCAATATCGCGGTTTGGGTCTTGCTGTACCGCCAGCTCCACGAACAGCCGGCTGGCAGTCTCGGCAGCACGTCCAGCATCGGGCTCATGCTCCTGCTCTGTGCGGCCTATGTTTTTGGCTGCGCGTTCAGGTCGTTCCTTCCGCGCGCGGATGTCCAGCGCATCTGCTTGTTCGACACCTGGCTGTCGAGCGTTGTCGTCGGCCGGACGGTGGCAACCGTGGCCGAGATCTGTTTCGCGGCGCAGTGGGTGATCATCCTGCGTCAGCTGGGCGGGATCGCGGGAGCGGACACCACCTTGAACGTCGCACTGGTGATCGTGCCGTTGATCGTCCTGGCGGAGTGCTGCTCATGGCATGCGGTGCTGACCACCAATTTCCTGGGCAACGCCATCGAAAATTCGATTTGGGCGGTCGCCTTCCTCGTGGTCGGGATTGGCCTCTGCCGGTTGCTGCCGGAGTTCAACGGCCCGGTTCGCGTGGCCCTCGTCATCGCGATATCGGGGATCGCAAGCTATCTGGCGTTTCTCATGATCATCGACGTTCCGATGTATCTGAGCCGATGGCGGGCTGGCCTTGCCGATGGCAGCAAGCTTTTGGGACATCTCGAGGGCCTTCGTGACGTGAGCACGCGTTGGGTCGTGACGCACGACATTGCTCACTGGAAGGGCGAGATTGCCTGGATGTCGCTTTATTTCAGTGCGGCGGTCTGGGCTAGCCTCGCGCTTTGCGTTCTCTACTCGCTCGAGGATCATCTACCGCGCTATCGTACCGAAGCGGCGGTCGCAAGCTTCTCGTCGGACGCGTTCGCAGTGGCGGGTCGGCAGCACTCGGTAAGCTACATTTCCGCGTTGCCTTGATTGGCGCGCCAACCTTTTACCGGGCCTTGATCTCTTGAAATTTCGAAAGCGCTTGTTCGAATTTCTGATTGAACAGCCACATCGCATCAAGAATGTCGCGGAAACTCGCCGATGTTCTTGCCCGGTCAGCCTGCCCAAAGGCGAAGACGCTGTTGTTCCGCAGATATCCCATGATCCTGGGGTCGGAAATCCTGTAGTCGAGCAGGCTGCCTGACTTGAGCGCGGATCGTGTCGGACTGGGAATGATTTGTATGAGCTCAAAAAGCTTCATTTGATCGATCGGGTTTGGCAGGGTTTTCACGATCGCCGGTATTTGCGGGAAAAGGTCTGCGTGTGCGTTCATCAGGCCATCTCTCACGGCGGTCCAGTGGTTGAACCGATGATCCAGATCGCCGGCCCGGGCCTCTTCCTTGTCGTCGCGCGCGATAAGTTCGGGATCAAAGGCTGCGATCGACTTTCTTATTGCTTGCCACTTCCTTCGACCGTTTTGATCCTCGGACGGTCCTGTTTGAAAACTGCCCTTGTATGTGTTCGAGCGCCCATTCCCTACGTTTTGATGGCCATTCGTCTCGGCAAAAAACAGTCCCAGGCTGATACGCCCTGCCGCTTCAGCGCTGGTCGCATCAAGGCCCCTGGCTCGCGCGATCGCAATGCCCAGATCGACAACGTCCTTGAAGGGAGCCGGTGAATCTTGCGCGTTGGCGGGTGGCGCCTCCAGGACGTCGAACAGGTTCCTGTACTCGTCGATCAGCGGTTCGCTGTCGGCGTCAAAATAAGCGGGAGGAATTCCGAATTTATTGGGCCTTCCGATCCTGGACGGAAGGGCATCGGTAAGATCCTTGTAGGTGCTCATGACGTTGATGCGTGCGAGGTAGACGGCCTGTCCCGGCAAGTTCGGAAGCCGTTGATGCGAATCGATCTCGCGGCGCCGCTCGCCCAGGATCGTTTTGAAATCGCCTAATGCGTTATTGTAGCTATTGAGTGCATCCGATTGTTTTTTCGCAAGCGCGATCGGCTGCCCCATTGCAGGGGACGTGAAGCCGAGATTGCCCGGCGGCGTGAGGAAGATTCCGAGCGCAACAGCTGCCTTGGTTGCGGTGGTATGCCTTCGTATCCCCATCGCGGTTTCCGAATGCCTGTGGC
>JBATYU010000546.1:0-1847 GCA_049674245.1 Bradyrhizobium sp.
GCGCAGCCCGACGCGCAAGGCACGAAACTGTTGCGCGACGCCGCCGAGACCATGCGGCTGTCGGCGCGCGGCTATCACCGGGAGCGGCGGGGCGCCCGCACCCTCGCCGACCTCGACGGCACCCGAAAAGGTCGGCCGGCTGCATCTGGCGGAGGCCCTGTCCTATCGCGCGCTTGCGGAAGATGTCCGGCGCGCGGCGTGAGAAGCATGCCTCGAGCCATGCGGCTAAAAGCCAAATTCTCCTGCAGGCGCGTCACGCCGCGAGAATGCGGGGTTGTGTCTATGCCGTCATTGCGAGCCAACGGGTCGCAATGACGGTTTGGCTGTTTGAAATTCGAATCGGAATTGGCTCGCGGGGCCGTCGGCGGACATCGCCGCCTGGAAGCCGCCTCGCTTCCGAGTTCCTCTTAACGGTTCATTAACCTTGTTTTTATCTGACGGCGCGACGTCCGCGCGGCCTCAAGCACTTTGCAAGGTCGCCGCTGCATCGTCGGCGCCGGGCAGGGCGCGCAAGACGGGGTCATCGGCATGGGACGGATTTTCCGGATCAAACTGCGCATACGCCGCTTCGCGCGGCGCCATCCATGGCTCATCATCGCGATCCGTTCGCTTATGATCTTCTCCGCGGCTTTCGGCGGCGCCTACGGCTTTATTGCCGGCAGCCGGTCCGAAAATTCGGGCTACGACGCCCACGCCTTTGCCATCGGCGCGAGCTTCCTGTTCGCCGTCGCCTGCGTGGCCCTCGCTACGCTGAGCATCAGGCTGCGCTGGATGCGCAAGAAAATGCGCAAGATCGCGCTCCATAACGAAGCGCTGGCCGACCGCAACTGGGAACTGAAGGAAGCCGAGGAGCGCGCCCGCAGCCTGTTCGAATCGCAGGGCGACCTGATCGTGCTGCGCGACGCGCAAGGCTCGATCACCTTCGTCAACGACGCCTATTGTGAGCTTGCCGAGCAGCCGCGCAATGCGCTTATCGGCAGCGATTTTACGTTCACCGTGCTGGAGCAGGGCGATGCCGCGCTTGAGACCAGCGGCACGCGTATCCACGACCAGCAGGTCAAGACCGCGCTCGGGCCGCGATGGATCGCCTGGCGCGAGGGACTTGTTCGCACCGATGCGGGCCAGCCGGCAGAGCTGCAATGCGTGGGCCGCGACGTCACCGACCGCACCGAGACCGAACGCGCACTCGCCGAGGCGCGCGACCAGGCCGATGCCGCCAATCGCGCCAAGTCGCGCTTCCTCGCGATGGCCAGCCACGAAATTCGCACACCGCTCAACGGCATTATCGGCATGAGCTCCTTGCTGCTGGATACCGCACTGACGCCGGAGCAGACGACCTACGTGAAGGCGGTGAAAGCCTCGGGCGATGCCTTGCTGTGCCTGATCGAGGAGCTGCTGGATTATTCCAAGATCGAGGCCGGCAAGATCGACCTCGAGCAACGTCCGTTCGCGCTGTCGGCATTGATCGAGGACATCACCGAATTGCTGGCGCCGCGGGCGCAGGCGCGCCAGCTCGAGATCGCGGCCTATGTGGACGAGCGTTTGCCGGCGCAGGTGATCGGCGATGCGGCGCGGCTGCGGCAGGTGTTGCTCAATCTTGCCGGCAATGCCATCAAGTTCACCTCGACCGGCGGCGTGGCACTGATCGTCGAGCCCGGGATCTGGCCCAACGAAATCAGTTTTTTGGTGCGCGACACCGGGATCGGCATCGCGCCGGAAGCCCAGGCGCGCATCTTCCGCGAATTCGAGCAGGCCGACGCGCGCATCGGCAGGAATTATGGCGGCACCGGGCTCGGCTTGAGCATCTCCGACCGCATCGTCAAGCGCATGGGCGGCCGCATCACGCT
>JBATYU010000547.1:0-1982 GCA_049674245.1 Bradyrhizobium sp.
AAAGACAACGGCCTGGCGCTACGCAAGGTCTGTGCGCGCTTCGTCGAACTCTGCCGTGAGATGGGCCTTCTCGCGGCGGCGAGTGTTGCCATCGATGGCAGCAAGTTCAAAGCCGTGAACAACCGGGACAAGAACTTCACACGGGCGAAGGTGGAACGGCGGCGTGCTCAGCTGGAGGAGAGCATCGCGCGCTATCTGAGCCAACTCGACACCGCCGACCGGCAGGAGCCGACTGAAGCACTGGCTGCGAAGGTGACGAGGCTCAACGAGAAGCTGACAAAGCTAAAGGAGGAAATGGGCAAGCTTGCTATCTACGAGAAGCAGATGCTTGCGTCGCCCGATCAGCAGATCTCACTGACCGATCCCGACAGTCGTTCGATGGCGACCAGCGGACGAGGCTCCGGTGTGGTCGGCTACATGTGCAGGTCGCGGTCGATACCGACCATCACCTGATTATCGCGCATGAGGTGACGAACACCGGCTCGGACCGGGCACAACTCGCCAATACGGCCAGGCAGGCGAAGGCAGTTCTCCAGACCGAGACGCTCGAGGCCGTGGCCGATCGCGGCTACTTCAGCAGCCTGGAGATCCTCGCGTGCCACGAGGCCGGCATCACGGTAACTCTACCCAAGCCGCAGACGTCGGGTGCCAAGTCAGATGGCCGCTTCGGCAAGCAGGACTTTGTTTATTTGCCGGAGGAAGACGCCTATCGCTGTCCGGCTGGGGAGCAACTGCCATATCGCTTTACTAGCGAGGAAGATGGCAAGCGGATAAGGCGCTACTGGACCACAGCCTGTCAAAATTGTTCGCTCAAATCCCAGTGCACGACAGGGCCAGAGCGGCGGATTCCACGATGGGAGCATGAGTATCTGCTCGATGCTGTGCAGCAGCGCCTTGATGCAAACCCGCTCGCTATGCGCCAACGTCGCGAGACCGTCGAGCATCCGTTCGGCACGATCAAGGCCCGCATGGGAGCGACACACTTCTTGACCAAAACACTTCCAAAAGTAGCCGCCGAAATGGCACTTTCGGTTCTGGCCTATAATCTGACACGGGTCATCAACATCGTCGGGGTCAAGCCGCTGATCTATGCGATCGCGGCCTGAGACCGACCCGGTCCTGGCTTGCAAAACCGACGTCCCTTTAAGGCCGTTTTTACACGGCCAAGACCCTGAGCAGAAGTGTTCTGCGTGACCATATCGACCGTCCCTTTTTGACTCTGAGCTGCCCCAACGAGGCAGCGCGCCATCTAGTGACTTCATCAAAGCTGGAGGAATCTTTGCCCATACTGCCGATAGAGGGATATACGCCCGACTTTACCGAAACGGATAGCATCAAGACGACGGCCCTCTGGGGCATCCCCACCGCTGACGTACCAGTGGGCGCTTATCAGGGTGCTAGACCGGGGTCACGACGGTCCTCGGATTTACCATATCGCGAGATATCGCGAGATAGCGGTCGGGAAATCCCAGCTTGTGCCTTGTTTGACGTCTCAGTTGGTAAACAAATAATTACCGGAGACGCATGATGCTGAAATTAGGCAGGATCGCCGTCGTGTCCACTGCAGCTCTCACACTCGCTGCCGCCACCATTCCTACCAAGGCCGAAGCATTTGGCTTCCTCCTTGCTCCGGCGTTGCTCGGTTCCGCGTTCCTTGGCGCGGTGGGCTCCGGTGGCGGCTATTACGGGGGCGGCGGTGGCTATTACGGTGGCGGCTGCTGCCAAGTCTATGCTCCGCCGCCTCCGCCGCCGTGCTGTGTCTATGGTGGCGGCTACGGTGGCGGCTATGGCGGCGGTTACGGCGGCGGCTATGGCGGCGGTTACGGCGGCGGCTATGGCCGCGGTTACGGCCGTTATGGTGGCGGTTATGGCTCCCGTTACTAGTTTGTGGATCAAAAGCTGACTGCCACAGAAATCAGTTGGCCAAGAGCCAGCACGCGAGTCGGCCGCCGGGCTGTGTTAAGATTGGTCCGGCGTTGGCC
>JBATYU010000548.1:0-1500 GCA_049674245.1 Bradyrhizobium sp.
GCTCAAGATGCCTCACGCAAGCCGGATAGTCCTCCTCGGCAAAGGCGCCCATCGCCCGGCAGATCTTGGGCACCACGGACCCGGCCGCCAATTTGCCCTCGGCTAGCCGCTGCTCGATCCCGCCAAGACGGGCTTCGAGCGCGGCATGATTGCGGGTCGCCGCCGCGAACAACGCCATGTGGACATCGGCAAAGGGAATGCTCGATTTCGGGAAGCAGCTCTGCGCAAACGCATCGGCATCGGCCCACAGCCCATTGGGCACGGCATGGCCATAGGCCGCAAGCCGCCACAATAGCGACGCCTCATCGGAAATGGCGTTGATCGGCGGCGCCGACGTGGCCGAGGGCTGCAGGACGTCGGCATAGATGGCGAGCGCGCGCGATGCATCGCCATGTTCGAGCGCGCCCAGCGCCTGATGCCAGGCGATATGGCCGTGCAGGATTCCCGTGCGATCGTACGTCGGCAGCCATTGCGTCACCAGCGCGTCGGCGTCTTCGACCGAGCCGTCCTCGAACATCGCGTGCAGCAACGCGTGCGCGGCGTTGGCGTTGGCGCGGCGCATCGCAAGCGCCCGCTCGGTGATGGCGCGGCCGCGCGCGACCGCGCCGTTCTCGGTCAGCGACCAGCCGTGATAGGTGAGAAACCACCAGTCCTCGCCATAGTGGTGCGCAAAACGCTCGCACAAATCCACCCGCGCCTGGTCGTGATCGGCCATACCGGAAAAGGCGAACAGCCCGAACGCGCCCAAAGGCAGCGACATCACCACCGCATCGCGCGGCCAGGCCTCGAGATGTGTCAGCGCGGAGGTCAGCGCTGCCGGGATCCGGCCTTCCACGGCAAGGGCCAGCGTTTCGACATGGCTGCGTTCGCGCTCCGATCCGTTGCGTGCCACCAGTTCGCGCGCCAGCGCGGCCTTCTTCCGGGCGATGTCGCCCTGCTGATAGAAGGTATGGATGCGGGCGCGGGCGATGTGGGCGAGCGCAAACTCTGGATCGGCCGCGATCGAGCGATCGAGGGCTGCCGCCGCGCCGGTCCAGGCCGACAACAACAGGTCGATGCCGTCGCGATAGGTCTTGGCCGCCTCGGAGGAGGCGGTCGAAAGCGCTAGTCCGTAGCGGTCCTGTTCGGCCATCGGTGCCTCGCTCCCTCACCCCGTCCGCGCCCGCCGTCCCTCGATCGGATAGGCCGGGTCGTTATATCCCGGCGTCGAGGGATGACCGCTTGCGACGAGGCGATCGACCAGCGCTTCGTCCTCCGCGGTGAAGCGATAATCCAGCGCCTTCAGATAATCGTCGAACTGCGCTTCGGTGCGGGGACCCGCAATGACCGAAGAGACGAAAGAAGAATTCAATACCCATGCGACCGCGAATTGTCCCGCGGTGATGCCTCTCGCTTCCGCGTGGCGCTTGATCTCCTGCGCGAGCTTTAGCGATTCCGGCCGCCACTCCGTCTGCATCATGCGGGTATCGTTGCGCCCCGCACGCGTGTCCTTGTCGGGCG
>JBATYU010000549.1:0-1933 GCA_049674245.1 Bradyrhizobium sp.
TTTGCGAGCGCCGGACCGACGTCGCCGATGGTGGCGACGCGGATGGTCTGCGACAGGCTTTCGGTGGAGACGCCGAGGCGGGTTGCGAAATCCGCCCGCGGCCGGATGCGCAGCTCGGGCCGGTCGAGCGAGGTTTCCGAAATCACGTTGGAGATGATCGCAATGCGCTTCATCTGCGTCGCCAGTTCGCTGGCGACGTTGCTGACGATGCTGCTGTCGACGCCGGTGACGACCAGCGAGATCGCGCGCAGGCCGTTTTCGTCGAGGAACCAGAAGCGGATATCGGGAACGTTTTCGAGCTCGTTGCTGATCTGAAGCTCGAGCTCGCGCTGGGTGATCTTGCGTTCGGTCTTCGGCGTGTAGTTGACGATCAGCGCCGCGCGCCGCACCTCGAGCGTTCCCGGCGGCACCCGGCCGCCGTCGACAAACACGCTTCGCACCTCCGGCCGCTTGCGCAAGCGCGTGACGATTTCTTCGGTGACCTTCTCGGTATAGGCGAGCTGCGAGCCGGGCGGCAGCTCCATGGC
Source organism: Bradyrhizobium sp. (assembly GCA_049674245.1). GTDB lineage: Bacteria > Pseudomonadota > Alphaproteobacteria > Rhizobiales > Xanthobacteraceae > Bradyrhizobium. The sequence continues at coordinate 528 of JBATYU010000549.1, forward strand.
AAGCAGCGAACGCGCGGTGTCCTGGGCCGGCAGGAAACCTTGCGGCAGCAGCGTGATGCTCCAGATCGAGGCCGCGAAGATGCCGAAGCCGATCAAGACCGTGATCAAATAGTGCCGCACCGACCAGGTGACGAGTTTGGTGTAGCCCTTCAACGCGCGTCCGGGCGGCGGATCGTCGTCATGGGAGTGATCCTTGAGGAAGTAGGCGGCGAGCACCGGCGTGACGAAACGCGCGGCCAGCAGCGAGAAGAACACCTGCACTGAAACCGTGATGCCGAACTGCTTGAAGAATTGCCCGGCAATGCCGGACATGAAGCTTGCGGGCGCGAAGATCGCAATGATCGTGAGTGAGATCGCGATGACGGCAAGCCCGATTTCGTCGGCCGCCTCGAGCGCCGCGCGGTACGGCGATTTGCCCATGCGCATGTGGCGCACGATGTTCTCGATCTCGACGATGGCGTCGTCGACCAGGATACCGGTGGACAGTGTGATCGCGAGGAAGCTGACCAGGTTCAGCGAAAATCCCAGGATGTCCATCGCCCAGAACGCCGGGAAGATCGACAGCGGCAGCGAAATCGCGGCGATGATGGTGGCGCGGAGGTCGCGCAGGAATAACAGCACGATGACGACGGCGAGAAAGGCGCCTTCGAACAAGGTCGAGATCGCGGCCTCGTAGTTGCCCTTGGTGAATTCCACCGAGGTGTCGATCAGCTTGAGGTCGACATCGGGATAGGCGACCTTGAGCGCATCGATCCGCTTCTGCACCAGCCCGGCGACCACCACGTCGGAGGCGCCCTTGGAACGCTTGATGCCGAGCGCGACCACCGGCTCGCCGTTGAAGCGGGCAAAGGTGCGGCGGTCGGCAATGGTGTCGGTGACGGTGCCGAGGTCGTCGAGGCGGACTTCGCCGCCGCCGAACAGCGGGATCATGGTGCCGGCCAGATCGTTCAGCGTCTTGGCGCCGGCGAGCGTCCGGATCGCCTGGTCGTTCTTGCCGATTTCGGCGCGGCCGCCGGCAAGGTCCACATTGGTGCCGCGCAGGCTCTGGCTGACATTGACGGCGGTCAGCCCCGCGGCTTGCAGCCGGTCGGGATCGAGCGAGACCAGGATTTCGCGCTCGACACCGCCGATGCGCTCGACCTGGGCGACGCCGCGCACGCCCTGCAGCGCGCGTTTGACGACATCGTCGACGAAATATGACAGTTGTTCCGGGGTCTTGCCGGGCGAGATCGCGGCATAGGTGACGATCGGCAAGCCGATCACGTCGACGCGCTGGATCAGCGGCTCGTTGACGTTCTGCGGCAGGTTGGCGCGCACCCGGGTGACGGCGTCCTTGATGTCATTCAGCGCGCGGTCGGTATTGGTCTCGAGCGCGAACTGGATCGTCGTCAGCGACAAGCCGTCGG
>JBATYU010000550.1:0-6764 GCA_049674245.1 Bradyrhizobium sp.
GGCCGGCACCGTGCCAGGCCAGCCGCAACGGCGGCGGCTCAAGATCGACGACGATCCGTTCGGCGCGGTCGGCGATTACGCCGGCAGTTTCCTGATCAAGTCGGCGGTCGAAGTCTCCGGCGGCTACGACACCAATCCCGGGCGCACGTTCGAGCCGCACGGACTGCCGGCCTACGTCATCGCGCCGGAATTTCTGGCGGTCTCCAATTGGGAGCGGCACGCGCTGGTCGCCGATCTCCGCGGCTCCTTCAACGGCTACGCCGGCAATCTGCCGGCGACAATCGACGGCCTGCCCAACTCGGCGCCATCAGATGTCGACCGGCCGGATTTCACCGGCCACATCGACGGCCGCCTCGATGTTACGCGGGACACCCGTCTCACCGCGCAGGCCCGCCTGCGCGTCTCAACCGACAATCCCGGCAGCCCCAACATCCAGGCGGGCCTTGCGCGCTATCCGATCTATGCGACGCTCGGCGGCACTTTTAGCTTCGACCAGAGTTTCAATCGCCTGGATATCGCCGCCGGCGCCACGATCGATCGCACCGACTATACCAACTCAAAACTCACCGACGGCAGCACGGCCTCGAACGACGACCGCAATTTTAGCCAATATGGCGGCGTTGGCCGCATCAGCTATGACCTGACGCCGGGCGTCAAACCGTTCGTGGAGGCGGAGGGCGATAGCCGTGTGCACGACCTTGCGTTCGACCGCAGCGGCTTTCAGCGTGATTCAACCGGCGGCTACGCCAAGGCCGGCACGTCGTTTGAGTTCTCGCGGCTACTGACCGGCGAGATCGCGATCGGCTATGCCGCGCGCAACTATGTCGATCCGCGGCTTGAGCCGTTGCAGGGCCTGCTCACCTCGGCCTCGCTGATCTGGACCGCGACGCCGCTGACGACGGCAAGATTCTATTCGGACACGCAGATCGCCGAGACCACGCTGCCGCTGACATCGGGCGTCCTGGTGCACACCTATACGTTCGAGGTCGATCACGATTTTCGCCGCTGGCTCGCGGCCGTCGGCAAGTTTACCTACGGCACCTACGACTATCAGGGTGACATCCGCAACGACAAAACCTACTCGCTCGAGGGCGATCTGATCTACAAGCTCAACCGCAATTTCTGGATCAAGGGCACGCTCCGCCACGACATCCTCGACTCCAACGTACCGCTCGCAAGTTCGAATGCGACGGTGGTGATGCTGGGGGTGAGGGTGCAGAATTAGGCGCGAGCGCTCTTGCTTTGGGTTCCCCGGATGCTGCGCAGCGCGCAGCGGTGCGCTGCTGATCCGGGGCCCATTTCTATCTCACAACGAATGGGTCCCGGCTCTGCGGTGCATCGTGAAGAACGCTGCACCGCGTCCGGGACACGAGGTCACCGCGGAAGATCCGTCTTCCCCATCAGGAACCGGTCGATCGCCTGGGCGCAGAGCCGTCCCTCGCGGATCGCCCACACGACCAGCGACTGCCCGCGGCGCATGTCGCCGGCGGAAAACACGTTCGGCCGCGAGGTCTGATAGTCGGACATGTTGGCGCGCACATTGCCGCGCTGGTCGAGATCGACGCCGAGCATCTTCAATAGCCCCTCATGCACGGGATGCACAAAACCCATGGCGAGTAGCACAAGCTCGGCATCGAGCTCGAACTCGGTGCCGGCGAGCGGCTTGAACTTGTCGTCGACCTGGACGCAATGCAGTTTTGCGACCTTGCCATTGTCGCCGGAAAATTTCTGCGTCAGCACCGCGTATTCGCGTTTTGCCCCTTCGGCCTGGCTCGAAGACGTCCGCATCTTCAAGGGCCAGTTCGGCCAGGTCACGCCCTTGTTCTCGTGCTCGGGCGGCGCCGGCATGATCTCGAGCTGGGTTACCGACTTGGCGCCTTGCCGGAACGAGGTGCCGATGCAGTCCGAGCCGGTGTCGCCGCCGCCGATCACGACCACATGCTTGCCGCCGGCGAGAATCTCGGAAACGTTGCCGAGCGGCTCGTTGCCGACGCGGCGGTTTTGCTGCGGCAAAAAATCCATCGCGAAATGGATGCCGTCGAGATCGCGGCCGGGGATCACGAGGTCGCGTGGCGCTTCGGCGCCCCCGGTCAGCGCCAGCGCATCATAGTCGTTCAGCATCTGGCGCGGATCGATCGCGCCTTGATCGTCTCCTTGCGAAGTGCCGCCGACATGGACGCCGTAATGGAAGGTGACGCCCTCGGCCTCCATCTGCGTCACGCGGCGGTCGATGACGACCTTCTCCATCTTGAAGTCGGGGATGCCGTAGCGCAGCAAGCCGCCGGCCTTGGCGTATTTCTCGAACAGGTGGACGTCGTGGCCGCCGCGCGCGAGCTGCTGCGCGCAAGACATGCCGGCGGGACCTGAGCCGATCACCGCGACTTTCTTGCCGGTCTTGGTCACCGGCGGCTCCGGCTTGACCCAGCCGTTCTCCCAGGCGCGATCGACGATGGCGCATTCGATCGTCTTGATGGTGACGGGATTGTCGTCGATGTTGAGCGTGCAGGACGCCTCGCACGGCGCCGGGCAAATCCGCCCGGTAAATTCGGGAAAATTATTGGTCGAGTGCAAATTGCGCGAGGCTTCTTCCCAATTGCCCTGGTAGACCAGGTCGTTGAAATCGGGGATCTGGTTGTTGACCGGGCAGCCCGGCGTACCCGGCGCCACTGAGCCGGTGCCATGGCAATAGGGAATGCCGCAATTCATGCAGCGCGCGGCCTGGTCGCGCGTTTCCTTCTCCGTCAGGGGAACGACAAACTCTTGAAAATGCTTTACGCGCTCGGCGACCGGCGCGTACTTGCGATCGTACCGCTCGATTTCCAGAAAACCTGTCACCTTGCCCATTAAACCTGACGCCCCTGCATCCCTGTGTTTCTACAGCCGTTCCTACTGCCCCTTCCGTCATTGCGAGGAGCGTAAGCGACGAAGCAATCCATGGCAGCCGCGTTAAACCGATGGATGGATTGCTTCGCTGCGCTCGCAATGACGGCTGAGAATTCCTTTGTCTACGCCCCGATCGCGATTTTCGGCTCGGCGTCCGCATTCGCCTTCATTTCCTTCAGCGCGCGGCGGTATTCCACCGGCATCACCTTGCGGAATTTCGGCAGCCATGTCTTCCAGTCCGCCAAAATCTCGGCGGCGCGCCTGGAGCCTGCCAACTTGGCGTGGCGGGTGATCAGGACGTGCAGCCGCTCGACGTCGGCGTCGAGCAGGTTCTTGAACACGTCGACCCGGCCATGGGCCTCGAGATCGCCGGTGTGGTGATAGGTGCCTTGGTTGATCATCTCTTCCGACAGCACCGGTTCGAGCTCGACCATCGACAAGTTGCAGAGCCTTTCGAAGTCGCCGGCCTCGTCCAGCACATAGGCGATGCCGCCGGACATGCCGGCCGCGAAATTGCGCCCGGTCTTGCCGAGCACGACCACGATGCCGCCGGTCATGTATTCGCAGCAGTGATCGCCGGCGCCCTCGACCACCGCGATCGCGCCCGAATTACGCACCGCAAAACGTTCGCCGGCGATGCCGCGGAAATAGCATTCGCCCTCGATCGCGCCATACATCACGGTATTGCCGACCACGATGCTCTCTTCCGGCACGATGCCGGAGTTGCGCGGCGGCTTCACAATGATGCGGCCGCCCGAAAGGCCCTTGCCGACATAGTCGTTGCCTTCGCCTTCGAGGTCGAAGGTGATGCCGCGCGCCAGCCACGCGCCGAACGCCTGGCCCGCGGTGCCCTTCAGATTCACTTGAATGGTGTCGTGCGGCAGCCCGGCATGGCCGTAGATCTTTGCCACCGTCCCCGACAGCATCGCGCCGGCGGACCGGTCGGTGTTGTTGATCTCGACGTCGATCTTGACCGGGGCGCCGCGATCGAGCGCGGGTCTCGCGCTTTCGATCAGCTTGCGGTCGAGCACGGCTTCTAGATGATGGTTCTGCGGCTCGGCATGGTAGATCTTCTGGCCCGGCTGTTCCTTCTGGCGCACGAACAGTTTTGAGAAGTCGAGCCCCTTGGCCTTCCAGTGCGCCACCAGCGTCGACTGGTCGAGCATCTGGGTCTGGCCGATCATCTCGTTGAAGGTGCGATAGCCGAGTTGAGCCATGATCTCGCGCACTTCCTCGGCGACGAAGAAGAAGTAGTTGATGACGTGCTCGGGCTGGCCCGTAAAACGCTTGCGCAGCACCGGATCCTGGGTCGCCACGCCGACCGGGCAGGTGTTGAGATGGCACTTGCGCATCATGATGCAGCCGGCCGCGATCAAGGGCGCGGTGGCGAAGCCGAATTCGTCGGCCCCCAGCAGCGCGCCGACCACGACATCGCGTCCGGTGCGAAAACCACCGTCGACCTGCACCACGATGCGGCTGCGCAGCCGCTCGCGCACGAGCGTTTGGTGAGTTTCGGCTAGCCCAATCTCCCAGGGCGAGCCGGCGTGCTTGATCGAGGTCAAGGGCGAAGCACCGGTGCCGCCCTCAAAGCCCGCGATGGTGACATGGTCGGCGCGCGCCTTGGCAACGCCGGCGGCAACCGTGCCGACGCCGATCTCGGAGACGAGTTTGACGGACACCAGTCCTTCCTGGTTGACGTTCTTCAGATCGTAGATCAGCTGCGCCAGATCCTCGATCGAATAGATGTCGTGGTGCGGCGGCGGCGAAATGAGACCGACGCCGGGCGTCGAATGCCGCACCCGCGCGATCACGGCGTCGACCTTGTGGCCGGGCAACTGTCCGCCTTCGCCGGGTTTTGCGCCCTGCGCCATCTTGATCTGCATCATGTCGGAGTTGACGAGATATTCCGTGGTCACGCCGAAGCGGCCCGAGGCGACCTGCTTGATCGCCGAGCGCATCGAATCGCCGTTCGCCATCGGCTTGAAGCGATCGGACTCCTCGCCGCCTTCGCCGGTATTGGACTTGCCGCCGATCCGGTTCATGGCGATCGCAAGCGTGGTATGCGCCTCGCGCGAGATCGAGCCAAAGCTCATCGCGCCGGTGGCAAAACGCTTGACGATTTCCTTGGCCGGCTCGACTTGCGACAGCGGCACCGGCTTGCGCTTCTCGTCCTCGGCGGTCTTGATCCGGAACAGGCCGCGCAGGGTCACCAGCCGCTCGGACTGCTCGTTGAGGATCTTTGCAAACGCCTTGTAGCGCTCCAGCGAATTGCCGCGCACGGCATGCTGCAGCGTCGAGACGGATTCGGCGGTCCAGGCGTGGTCCTCGCCGCGGGTGCGGTAGGCATATTCGCCGCCGACATCGAGCGCGGTCTTGTAGACCAGCGCATCGCCGAACGCGTCGGCATGGCGGCGCGCGGTCTCTTCCGCGATCTCGGCCAGGCCCACGCCTTCGATGCGGGTGTGGGTGCCGGCGAAATATTTGGCGACGAAATCCGCCTTCAATCCGACGGCGTCGAAAATCTGCGCGCCGCAATAGGATTGGTAGGTCGAGATTCCCATCTTCGACATTACCTTGAGCAGGCCCTTGCCGATCGACTTGATGTAGCGCTTGACGATCTCGTAGTCGTCGAGCGAGCCCGGCAGCCTGTCCTTCAGCGCGACGATGGTCTCAAAGGCGAGATAGGGATTGATTGCTTCGGCGCCGTAGCCGGCGAGGCAGGCAAAATGATGCACCTCGCGCGGCTCGCCGGATTCGATCACGAGCCCGACCGAGGTGCGCAGGCCGGTGCGGATCAGATGATGATGCACGGCGGCACAGGCGAGCAGCGAGGGGATCGGAATCCGGTCGGTGCCGACCATGCGGTCGGACAGGATGATGATGTTGACGCCGTCGCGCACCGCGCCTTCGGCGCGCGCGCAGAGCTCGTCGAGCACCTGTTCGAGGCCGGCGGCGCCGAAGCCGGCGTGGAAGGTGGTGTCGAGCGTGCGGGACCTGAAATGGGTGTCGGCGATGTCGGAGATCGAGCGGATCTTTTCCAGATCCGCATCCGTCAGGATCGGCTGGCGCACTTCGAGGCGCTTGGTGTCGGCAAGGCCCTGCAGGTCGAACAGGTTCGGCCGCGGCCCGATGATCGAAACCAGGCTCATGACCAGTTCTTCGCGGATCGGATCGATCGGCGGGTTCGTCACCTGCGCAAAATTCTGCTTGAAATAGGTGAAGAGCTGCTTCGGCCGGTCCGACAGCGCCGAGATCGGCGTGTCGTTGCCCATCGAGCCTGCGGCTTCCTCGCCGGTCGCCGCCATCGGCGTCATCAGGATGTTGATGTCTTCCTGGCTGTAGCCGAACGCCTGCTGCAGGTCCAACAGCGGCAGGTTGGAGCGCACGGCCTTGGCGGGCACGTCCGGCAGCTCTTCCAGCACGAGCTGGGTGCGGTCCAGCCACTCGCTATAGGGATGGCTCTTGGCGAGCTCAGCCTTGATCTCGTCGTCGGGAATGAGCCGGCCTTGTTCGAGATCGACCAGCAGCATCTTGCCGGGCTGCAGCCGCCACTTGGTGACGATCTGGTCCTCGGGGATCTTCAAGACGCCCATTTCGGACGCCATCACGATGCGGTCGTCCGAGGTCACGAGATAGCGCGCCGGACGCAAGCCATTGCGGTCGAGCGTCGCGCCGATCTGGCGGCCGTCGGTAAAGGCGATCGCGGCCGGACCGTCCCACGGCTCCATCATCGCGGCGTGATATTCGTAGAACGCGCGGCGCTTTTCATCCATCAGCGGATTGCCGGCCCAGGCTTCCGGAATCATCATCATGACGGCGTGCGGCAGCGAGTAGCCGCCCTGCACCAGAAACTCGAGCGCGTTGTCGAAGCAGGCGGTGTC
>JBATYU010000551.1:0-3652 GCA_049674245.1 Bradyrhizobium sp.
GTCGGCGCCGAATTCGCCCATCTCGATCACGTCTGGGAATATGATCGCGCCCATCCGGAACAAAACCGCATCGAGATCCAGGAGCGCACCCACGAGCTGTTCGCGCAGCTTCGGCTCGACGGCAAGCCGGCGCTGATCTTTGCCGCCCATCTCGGCAATTGGGAATTACCGGCGCTCGCCGCGGTGGCGCACGGGCTCGATGCCGCGATCCTGTATCGCCGGCCGAATATCGCCTCCGCCGATCGCATCATCCAGGAGATGCGGAGAGTGAAGATGGGGACGCTGATCCCTGCGGGGCGCGACGCGCCGCTGCGGCTTGCCGAGGCGCTGCAAAAGGGTCAGCACGTCGCCATGCTGGTCGACCAGTATCTGACCGGCGGCGTCGAGGTCACATTCTTCGGCCGCAAGACCCGTGCCAATCCGATGCTGGCGCGGCTGTTGCGGCAGGTCGAATGCCCGGTTCATGGCGTGCGGATCATCCGCCTGCCCAACCATCGGTTTCGCGCCGAACTGTCCGAGGAAGTAGCACCGGTGCGCGAGGCGTCGGGGGTGATCGACATCCAGGGCACGATGCAGGCCGTCACCTCGGTGGTCGAGGGCTGGATCCGCGAATATCCGGATCAGTGGCTGTGGCTGCACCGCCGCTGGCGGTAGGCCTTGAACCTCATGGCGAGGAGCGCGCCTTCGCGCGTCTCGAACCATGAGGCCCCGGTATCTGCGGCCATCCTTCGAGACGCCCGCTTTCAGCGGGCTTCTCAGGATGAGGTGCCTCACCGCCCCGTCTTTACCTTGGTCCAGAGCCGGTTGATGATGCGCTGGGTCGCAGGATCGCGCGCCGTGATCACGAACAGCTTCTTCAGCGTCGCATCGTCGGGATAGATGTTCCTGTCGTTGAGGATCTTGGGATCGACCAGCTTCTGGCTCGCCAGATTGCCGTTGGCGTAAGACAGGAAGTCGGAATTTTTTGCAGCAACCTCTGGCCGGTAGAGATAGTTGATCAGCTCATAGGCCTCCGCGACGTTCTTGGCATCCGCCGGGATCGCGAGGTTGTCGAAGAACATCTGCGCGCCCTCTCTCGGGATCGCATAGCCGATCTCGATATCGCTCTTGGCCTCGGCCGCGCGGCTGCGCGCCTGCATGATGTCGCCGGACCAACCGACCACGAAGCAGATCTCGCCGGTCGCGAGCGCGCTCAAGTATTCCGACGAATGAAACTTGCGGACATAGGGCCTGATCTTCAGGACGAGGTCGGCGGCCTTCTCCAGGTCGGCCTGCCCAGTCGAATTGGGATCGAGCCCGAGATAGCCCAGCGCCGCGGGGAAAATATCGTCGGCGGAATCCAGCATGTGGATGCCGCAATCCCTGAACTTGGCGAGGTTCTCCGGCTTGAACACGATATCCCAACTGTCGATCTTGGCCTCAGGGCCAAGGATTTTCTGCACCTGTTTGACATTGTAGCCGATGCCGGTCGTACCCCACATGTAATTGGCGGCGTAAAGATTGCCGGGGTCGTAGGTCGAAAGCCGCTCCGTCACCACCGGCCAGGCATTGGCGAGATTCGGCAGTTTTGACTTGTCGAGCTTCTGGAATACATGCGCGGTGATCTGGCGCTGCAGAAAGTAAGCGGTGGGAACGACGACGTCGTAGCCGGATTTTCCCGCCAGCAACCGCGTTTCCAAAGTCTCGTTGGCGTCGAAGGTGTCGTAGACGACCTTGATGCCAGTCTCCTTGGTGAAATTCTCCAAGACGTCGGGCGCCATATAGTTCGACCAATTGTAGAAATTGACGACCCGCTCCTCCGCGCTCGCGGGCAGCGAAAACAGCGCCAGCATCGCGGCGGCCGTGGCAACGAAATGGAAACGGCGTCGGCGTCCACCGTGCATCATGAAACCACCTTTCGTCGGCGGTGCACCGCGTCCGACAGCCGCTCCAGCGCGGTGTCGAGCGTTGCATCCTTCTTGGCGAAACAAAAACGCACCACCGTCGTGACGGCGTCCTTCTCGTAGAAGGCGGAAACCGGGATCGCCGCGACCTTGTAATCGGTCACGATGCGTCTGCAGAACGCTTCGTCGGTTTCGTTGAGGCCAAGCGGCGACAGATCGACGGTCAGGAAGTAGGTGCCTTGCGATTTGAGAACCGGAAAGCCGATGCGCTCCAAGCCCCTGGTGAGGCGGTCACGGCTTGTCGCCAGCCCCTTGCGCATGTCATGGAAATATTCATCGGGCTTGTTGAGCCCATAGGCCACCGCGGCCTGCAGATTGGGCGCCGTGGTGAAGGTGAGAAACTGGTGCACCTTGGCGGCGACGCGCAACAGCGGCGGCGCCGCGCAGACAAAGCCGATCTTCCAGCCGGTCAGCGAAAAGATCTTGCCGGCGGAGCCGACCTTGATGGTGCGATCGCGCATTCCGGGAATAGTTATCAGCGGAATGTGCTCGCGGCCGTCGAAGATCACATGCTCCCAGACCTCATCACAAATCGCGATGGTGTCGAACTCCTGGCAGAAACGGGCCAAGAGCTCGAGGTCCTCGCGCGGGTAAACCACCGCGGCCGGATTGAGCGGATTGTTGAACAACACCGCCTTGGTGTTGTGATTGAACGCGCTTTTCAGCATCTGCTCGGAGAGCCGCCAATGCGGCGGTTCGAGGCGCAACAGCCGCGGAATGCCGCCGGCCTGGCGTATGATCGGCAGATAAGAGTCATACACCGGCTGGAAAACGATCACCTCGTCGCCGGGCTCAACCACGGCGAGGATGGCGCTGGTCAAGGCCTCGGTGCCGCCCGAGGTCACCATCACCTCCGTCATCGGATCCAGCGTGAGGCGGTGCCAGCGCCCATAATGCGCTGCTATCGCCTGCCGCAATTCCGGGATGCCCATCATCGAGGGGTATTGGTTGTAGCCGTTGACGGATGCATCGGCCGCCGCGCGCCTGATGTCCTCCGGCCCGGGATCGTCGGGAAAGCCCTGGCCGAGATTGATGGCGTTGTTGTCGCGCGCAAGCTGCGACATCGCCTCGAAGATCGTGACGGGGAGGTCGGCAAAGACCTTGTTCATGGAAGTCATGATAAAAAAGTCATGGCAAAGCGTCAGCCGCCGGTTTTGGTCGGCAATCCCGCAGCCTTCCAGCCCAATATGCCGCCCGCAAGGTGCTTGTCGTAGGGAAGGCCCGCGGCCTGGGCCGCCAGCGATGCGGTTACCGAACGCTTTCCCGAGCGGCAGGCAAAAACCACCTGCTTGCCCTTGGGATCGGGAATGGCCGCCGGGTCAAACGACTGCAGCGGAACCACCACACCGCCCGGATAGGCTTCCACGGCCACTTCATTCGGCTCACGGACGTCGACCAGCAGATAGCGTCCCTCCGCCATTCCCTTCGCGACGTCTTCCGGCATCAGATCGTGCACCTTGTGGTCCGCCACGCAAATCCTCCCAACAATCTCGTTGCGGGCATGAACTCAAGCCCCCGCCTGCGGCCAAACTCGCCCCTCGCGCAGCGAAAATCAAGCGCCGCAAAGACCTAGGGGTCTGAAACTAGACCGTCACCTGCGTTCCCACTTCGACCACCCGTCCGCTCGGAATCTGGAAATAGTCGGTGGCGTCGTTGGCGGTCCGGCTGAGCCAAATGAAAAGGTGATCCTGCCAGCGCGGCATGCCGGA
>JBATYU010000552.1:0-3821 GCA_049674245.1 Bradyrhizobium sp.
CCGAAGCCCCCTCCGGCCATGGCGGCGGCCTTTTGATCGACTGCCCGCGCGCGCTGGCGCAAGGGCTCGCCGACAAGCTCGGCTTCTACAAATTGCGCGCCAAGGTGGCGGTCGAGAACCTGTCCGATAGCCTCGGCGTGCTCGCGGCCTGGGATGGCGATTTCACGCTCAAGCCTGATCTTTCATATGCCGATCCGCGGCACGCGGCGCTCGGCTGGCGAATCTTAATCCCTGAGGAATTGAAGCAAAAAGTCGCCGACCTCATCGGCGCCGACCTCGTCGATAGCGGCCTCTACGAAGCGCATCGCATCGCCTCCGGCGCGCCGCGCGGCGGGCTCGACTTCATGTATGGCGATGCGTTTCCGCACGAGACCAACATGGACCACCTGCATGGCATCGATTTCGACAAGGGCTGCTACGTCGGACAGGAGGTGGTGTCGCGGATGCAGCATCGCGGCATCGCACGCACCCGCACCGCAAAAGTCATTCTCGACGGCTTCGCGCCGGAACCGGGCACGGCCATCCTCGCCGGCGACAAGCCGGTCGGCACCATCGGCTCGACCTCGGGGCAACACGGTCTGGCGCTGATCCGGACCGATCGCGTTACCGATGCGCTCGAGGCCGGGCTGGCGCTGACCGCCGGCGGCCTTGGGCTTCGCCTGGCCGAGCCGGAATCTCTTCGATCCACAGCGAAGCAGACCCTCGCATGAGCCGCTCGGCGCGTTTGCATGCCGACGGCAAGGTGCGGTGCCCCTGGCCCGGCGACGACCCGTTCTATGTCGCCTATCACGACACCGAATGGGGCGTGCCGGAATATGACGATCGCGCGCTCTATGAGAAACTCATCCTCGACGGGTTCCAGGCCGGGCTGTCGTGGATCACGATTTTGCGCAAGCGCGACAATTTTCGCCGCGCGTTCGATGATTTCCATCCGGAAAAAATCGCGCGTTACAACGCCAAGAAAATCCATGCGCTGATGAACGACGCCGGCATTGTGCGCAACCGCGCCAAGATCGAGGGCACGGTCGCAAGCGCAAAATCCTACCTGAAGATGATGGAAGAAGGTCCTGGCTTCTCGAAATTCCTGTGGGATTTCGTCGACGGCAAGCCGAAGATCAACCAGTTCAAGACCACCGCAAGCGTGCCGGCATCGACGCCGCTCTCGATCAAGATCTCGAAGGAACTTTCCACGCGAGGGTTCAAGTTCGTCGGTCCGACCATCGTCTACGCCTTCATGCAGGCCACCGGCATGGTCAACGATCATCTGGTCGGTTGCTTCTGCCATGAAGCCCGCGGCGGCACGCGCCGCGCGCCGCACCTCAAAGCCAAATGACGGCGGCCAGACGGACCGCTTCTGACACCCGCGTCTGGCAGCGGATGTTGTCGGGCCGCCGGCTCGATCTTCTGAACCCCTCGCCGCTCGACATCGAGATTGCCGATATCGCCCACGGGCTGGCGCGGGTCGCGCGCTGGAACGGCCAGACCAACGGCGCGCACATCTTCTCGGTCGCGCAGCACACCTTGCTGGTCGAAGCCGTGATGCGCGAGCAGGCACCGCGCGTCGATACAAGGGTGCGGCTCGCAGCCTTGCTGCACGACGCGCCGGAATATGTCATCGGCGACATGATCTCGCCGTTCAAGGCGGTGCTCGGCGGAGACTACAAAGCGGTCGAAATGCGGCTCTTGTCGGCGATCCACATCCGCTTCGGCCTGACGCCGGTGCTGGCGGACCAGATCACGCGGCAGATCAAGCAAGCCGACCGCGGCGCGGCCTATCTCGAGGCGACGCAGCTCGCGGGATTTGCGGAAAGCGAGGCGCGGCGGCTATTCGGCCGCGATCCCGGCCTGCCCGAGGCAACGGCGCGGGACTATTTGATGCCCTGGACCGCAGCGAGGGCCGAAAAACGGTTCCTGGCGCGGTTCAGGATACTGCATGTGTAGGGCTAGCGCCTGCTTTTCACGCCCCCATGCGGCGGCCTATAATCGAGGCGAAAAAAGGACCACCATGATTCACGTCTGCTCGCTTGCGGCCCTTCCCGAAACCGTTCGCTTGACCGGCGCCAGCCACGTCCTCACCGTGATGGCCAACGTCGACCAGGTGCAGCGGCCGGAATCGGTACTTCCGGCCAATCACCTGAAAGTGGCGATGGACGACATCACCGAGCAGATCAACGGTTTCGTCACGCCTTCGCAAGCCCATATCGAGCAGGTGCTGAATTTCGTGCGCGGCTGGGACCGCGGCCGGCCGCTCGTGGTGCATTGCTTTGCCGGCATCAGCCGCTCGACGGCGAGCGCTTTCGCCGCCGTCTGCGCGCTCAACCCGCGTCGCGATGAAGTCGCGATCGCGCGGCAAATCCGCGCCGCCTCCCCGATTGCGCAGCCGAACCGGCTGATCGTAAGCCTCGCGGACAAGGCGCTGGGGCGCGAGGGGCGCATGCTGCGCGCGCTCGACGAGATGGGCCCGAGCACCATGCTGGTCGAGGGCCGGCCGTTCCATATCGATCTCGACTGATGTCGATGAATTACACTAGATGAGTGACAAGCCTCTCACGCCGATCGAGATCGGCCTGACGGCGGCCATCGTCGCGATCGAAGACAGCGAGCCGCTGATCCTCACCGCATCGGGTGGCGATGGCGACAAGCTCGCCGGCCTGCCGTTCGGCCCGTTCGATGCGGTCGCGCATCGCACCTTCGAGATCGGCCTGCGCGCCTGGGTCGAAGAACAGGCGGGCTTGAGGCTCGGCTATGTCGAGCAGCTCTATACGTTCGGCGACCGCGGCCGACACACCCAGGCCGGCGACACCCATGTCGCATCGATCGGATACCTTGCGCTGACGCGCGCCGCCGACAATACCGCGCGCGCGCCCGGCGCGACATTCGAGCCCTGGTATCGTTTCTTTCCCTGGGAAGACTGGCGCGAAACAAAGCCTGACATCATCGAGCGCGGCATCTTCCCCGAGCTGACTAAATGGGCTGAGCAGGGCGAGGCGCCGGAAACCGCGCGTGCGCTCGGCCGCAAGGATCGCGTGCGGCTCTATTTCGGCACCGAGGGCGCGCATTGGGACGAAGAGCGCGTGCTCGACCGCTATGAACTGTTATACGAGGCAGGCCTTGTCGAAGAGGCACGGCGCGATGGCCGTCCTGCGGCGTTGGCGCGCAAGTCTACACCCGTGCTTGGCCTGTCGATGCGCTTCGACCATCGCCGGATTCTCGCGACCGCGATGGGGCGGTTGCGTGCGAAACTGAAATATCGCCCTGTGGTATTTGAACTTTTGCCGGGCGAATTCACACTTACGGAATTGCAACACACGGTCGAAGCGATCTCGGGGCGACACCTGCACAAGCAGAATTTCCGCCGCCTGGTGGAGTCCGGCGCTCTGGTCGAACCGACCGGCGTGACGTCGACACAGACCGGAGGCCGGCCTGCCGCGCTGTTTCGTTTCCGCCGCGAGGTGCTGCAGGAGCGGCCCGCGCCGGGCTTGCGTGTGCGCGGGAGACGCTGAATATTTGACACGGAATATTTGACATGGTGAGCCCTCGACTTCGGGCCGACGCCTGGAGACCTCATGTTCGACTCACCGCTCGACTTCTTCTCACTGCTCATTGCGATCGTTGCGTTAATTGTCGCGCGCAAGGCGTTCAAACAGGCGGCCGGCTTGCGCGCGCGGCTGGATTCGATCGAGGCCTCATCGGCCGCTGCGCCAAGATCCATGCCGAGCCCGATGCCGCCGCCGCTCACACCTCTTCAAGAACTTGAACAGTCGCTCGCAACCGCTTCGCCCGGCATTGCGGCCGAGCAACCCGCGACAGCGGGCGAACCA
>JBATYU010000553.1:0-5229 GCA_049674245.1 Bradyrhizobium sp.
CAATCAAGCTACGCGAGGTCGATCTTTTCGCTCTGCTTCTTTTCAGAATCATAGATCTTGACCTGGAGCATCGGGAAACGCCCTTTTAACTCGCGGGCAGCTTTCAAAGCTTGATCGTGCGTCTTGAAATCCGCCTTTGCTTGGTCGTCTACAACGAGCGCGTAACCACTCGTTAGAGGGCCAGTGCCCACCCTGGACACAGGCGCAGGCATGCTCGTTCGTTGCGTGCGCTGTGGGCGCATGGTGAAAAGCTCAGCCGCGCGAAACCGCTAATGGTTCCAACAGTCCTTGATGGTTATACTGCACGTGTTGTGTAGGCCGCCCCATTTGAGGAGAACAAGATGGCCAAGACGAAAAGGAAGAGAGCAGCACGCAAGCCATTCACTGCTGCTGACGTTAAGTTGCTGAAACAGCATTCAAAGGCAAGAACGCCAGTAGTCAAAATCGCAAAGCTGATGAAAAGGTCCGAAGGATCACTGAGACAAAAGGCGCAGACACTTGGGATTGGTCTAGGTCACTAGCGCTAGCGAGCGCTCATGCCGCCAGCTCATCGCGGTTCGCATTGCATGCGCGATAATGATCTTCGATTTCTGTTTCGACCAGATCTTCCCAACGATCAGCACTCGCCAGCCAACGCCACGCGTTCTTGGGATCAAATGCGGCTTGCTGCCGGCAGGTGACGCTTGCCTCCTTGAAGGCGGCTCTCGGCCCGTGCCCGATTACTGCTTGACGATGGAGAGGAACAAGTTGGGGTCGAAATACTGCGACGCGGGGACCGGATTTTCGATCTTGGCGACGCGGATGTAGAAGTCGCTCACCTGCTGCAGCCACTCGGTGACGGTGCCGTTGGCGTAAAGGCGCCGCCACACCCCGGTGGGAAACACCCGCATCGCGCCGAACTGCTCTTTGATATCGCGCTCGGGCACTTCCTTATAATAGTTCTCGTGCAAGATGCCGATCGACTCGTTGGCCCTTGCGATCAGCATATCGTTGCCCTCGGTCCAGGCGCGGATGATCCGTATCAGCACCAGCCGGTTCGCGGCGTAGTAGGCGTTCGACGCCACCCAACCACCAACGATCGCGGCGCTCGGATAGTAGGCGCTGGCATCGAGGATCATCTTGGCCTGCGGCACCTTCTCGCGCACGGGAATGTTGAAGGGCACCCACAGCACGATGGCAGGAACCGATCCACTGATGAAAGTGTTCACGGCCTCCGGCATTGGCATGCTGTTCATGTCGATGTCGGCGGCCGTCATCTTGTTTTCCCTGAGCGCATTGTCCAGGAACACATGCGCCGTGGTGCCGGCGGTGGTGACGATGCGCTTGCCGCGCAGATCGGCAATCTGCTTGACGCCCATGTCCTCGCGAACCCAAAGCTGGGCGGTAGCGTATTCAACCGAGTTGATCAGGAACAGCTTGCCCTGGCCGCGCGCCGGATAATTCGAGCACACTGCGCCGGTCACGAGCATGTCGATCTCGCCGGCCGCCATCGCCTTGAACAGCTCGATGCCGGTACCGTAGAGCTTGAATTGCGGGTCGAGGCCGCTGCGTCCCCAGGCGCCAATGTGGTCGCACAGCCAGAGCTGCTCATCGACCGCGATCGTGTGTAGGTAACCCACGCGGAGCTTTGTTTTGGCCTGGATCAACGCGAGAGCGGGGCTCGCGAGCGCGGACGCCGCGAGCGTCGAGCCCGCCGTCGCCACAAATTTACGCCGGTCCATCGCCACCCCTCCTGTCCTTACCTTTTGTCGCACAGCCGCAACGCCCGCCCTGTCTCCGCTCGCTGATCTAGCCCCCTGGCGTCCCAACCAGAGCTTGTTCCAACGTGGACGAGTTCCAACCAGGACGCGTTTCAACCAGGACGCGTGCACCGTATTGAGAGACCCGTCACAAAATTGAGGCGATAGCGAAGCGCACAAACAAAAAGCCTTAAACCGGACAAACCGTTCAACCAAGGTTGGCCTGAGGCTTTCGATCTTGCTTCATCTGGTCGGGGACACACGGATGATCAAACAATCCTTGCCGCCGTTTCGGAACCGGCCTCAACTACAATCGAAAGCGGCCGGACTCGCGCTCACTTTGATGGCGATGCTTCTGGGCGTCTCCGTAGCGGATTCAGAGGTTTCTCCGCGTGTCGGCGCGCGCGCGCCACGGCTTGAGGACCTCTGGAAGGAGAAACTGAACGCCAATACTGTGTCTATCATCGCCGGCAGCCCGAAGGATACCTATCTCGACATCACGCATGATCTCGCGGTCGTGCTCAACAACGAGGATCTGCGCATTCTTCCCATCGTCGGGATGGGCGGCGCGCAGAACATCCGCGATGTCCTGTATCTGAGGGGCGTCGACATGGGCATCACGTCCACCCAGATGCTGCGCTATTTCGCCTCCACCGGCGAGCTCTCGAGCGCGCTCGACCAGCAGATCACCTACATCACCCGCCTCTATCCTGAGGAAATGCACGTGGTGGCCGGCCCCAACGTCAAATCCCTGCAAGACCTCAACGGCAAGAAAGTCAATTTCTCCGAAGTCGGATCGAGCACCCAGATCACGGCACGCGACGTGTTCGGCCTGCTTTCGGTCAATGTCGAGGAGGTCAATATGGACCAAGAGGACGCGCTCGTGGCGATCAAAAATGGTGAAATTGCGGCCACCGTGGACTTCTCCGGCAAGCCCGCCGGCATCTTCGCGCACGTCCAAGCAAGTGACAACCTGCATCTTGTCGAAGTCCCCTATACGCATACGCTTGAGAACATCTATCTTCCGGGAACGCTTGAGCAGGCGCTCTACCCCAACCTGATCGCCGCCGGTCAGAAGGTGCAAACCGTCGCCGTCGATTCTGTCCTGATCACCAACAACTGGGGGTCCGGCGGTGATCGATACCGTCGCGTGGAGAAGTTCGTTGAGGCGCTGTTCACGCACTTTCCCGATTTGAAGAAACCGCCACGGCACCCGAAATGGCGGGAGGTTGACCTCGGAAAGGAGTTGCCCGGCTGGCAGCGTTTCCAGGTGGCGCAGGATTGGCTACAACAAGCTAAGTTCGATGAGTTCCGAGCGATGCATCAGGGCGCAAACGTTCAATCCGAGAGTCCGGCCGACAAGCAGCGCATGTTCCGGGAGTTCCTTGAGTGGCAGCACAGTGAGGACAAGAAATAACGCTGACGTGTGGGCAGGGTCGCGACCTGGGGGGCCGCGAACAGCATGACCAGCCTGCCCGACATCTCGCATCCTGCGAAAGAGCCGCGTCAAGAAGCGGTACCGGCCGGGCTGGGGCCGGTGCTTGCCGGATTTGACCATGTTTCGATGGTCTTTCAAACGCCGAACGGCCCGTTGAAGTCCGTCGACGACGTGACCTACGATATTCGCGAGGGAGATTTCGTCTCGGTGATCGGCCCCTCCGGCTGCGGCAAGACCACCATGATGAACATGCTGGCCGGGTTCCAGAAGCCGACGGCCGGAACCGTCACCTTCGAGGACAAGCCGATCGTCGGGCCCGGGCCGGAACGCGGCGTCATCTTCCAGGAATATGGCGTGTTTCCGTGGCTCACCGTGAAGGACAACATCGCCTTCGGCCTCGGACTGCATGCCAGCCGCGTTTCCGCGAAGGAGCGCAATAACATCTGCGATCATTATCTTGAGCTGATGGGGCTTGCGGATTTTGCAAATTCATATCCCAAGCACCTGTCTGGCGGCATGCGCCAGCGGGTCGCGATTGCGCGCGCCTACGCCGTCAAGCCGAAGTTCCTGCTGATGGACGAACCCTTCGGGGCGCTCGACGCACAAACCCGATCGAACATGCAAGATCTGCTGCTACGGGTCCTGGCATCCGAGGGTAAGACGGTGTTGCTGATCACCCATTCGGTGGACGAAGCGATCTATCTTTCGTCGCGCATCGTCGTCGTGACGGCGCGCCCGGCGCGCATCAAAGAGATTATCGACGTGAAATTTCCCTATCCGCGCCACGAAGACATTCGGGAACTCCCTGGGTTCGGGGAACTGCGCAGGATGATCCGCGAACTCGTGACGAGTGAATACCGGGTGCAACAGGCGCAAGGTTGGACAGCGGCTTTCTCAGGGTAACACGATCGCAGAACACACCGACCTCACAGCCTTCAGTTGCAAATTCCCGTTGCCGTGCAGACGGCCCTGGTGGCAGGTTCCGCTGCACACTCAGTGGTTGCGGACGCGCCATTAAGCACGTAGCCATTTTGGTTTTTTTGACAGCTCACACTTTAGACTAAAAAGGAGACTAACTCGGCATGGGATGGAAGCGGTTTCCGCCACGGGCCGCTTGCGCTGAGATCGAAAATCAGATGGGCATGACGCTGATGAAGTCTGGGCAGACACATCGGCTTCAATCCCGTAACGCGATCATCGCTGCCAAGGCGAGCCACGGGGCATCGCGTTTCCGAAGTTCGTCTTTAATCCGCTAGCTGGCTGTGCTGCTTCGCTCTCGATCTGGGCAGGCGGATGAGTAGAGGTCGGGATATAGCGTGAGTGATTCCAAGAAAGATCGCGATCCTAACGATCCGTCCCATCACCCGCCGCTGAGATCTCGGGAAAGAAACACCGCGACGAATACACCGGAATCTGACCGTCAGGCTTTGTCGGTACGACGCCCGCTTGACGATTCGACGTCGCCACGGCGAACCTTCACAGGCAACGAAGGCCGGGGAGACAAGTCGCCGGAAGCATTCGCCGAAGCTCTGGCCAAATTGCTGCGGGAGCAGCGTGAGCACAACGGAGCGCCTTCCGTCCTGCACCGGCGTCCGTTGTTCCTCGTTGGCGAACTGACGGTCGCGGTCGCTTGCGTCGCTGTCGTCGCCATGGTCTATGTAACGCTGTCTTCGTCGCGGGGAGCCGCCGGCTCGGCACTGCGGGTATGGCAGTCGATGAAGGCGACCTTGCTGACCCCGCCGCCCTCGCGCCGAGCGACCGCCCTGGTGGTCCGCAATGTGAGTGGCTTCGTCAACGAGCCGCTGCAGCTTGGCGTCAGTGTGGATAGCCCAGATCCCGGCGCAACCGTCACCGTCAACGGAATGCCGGCCAACGCCAGGCTCACGGCCGGCGTCCCCACAAGCCTTAGCGAGTGGCGGGTGTCCGCCGACGAGATTTCGAGCGTGAAAATCATTCCGCCGAGCGATTTCGTCGGCGAGATGAAAGTGTCCGCCGAATTGCACAGCGCCGATGGCGCGGCGCTGGTGACGAGCTTTACGCAGTTGACGTGGA
>JBATYU010000554.1:0-9351 GCA_049674245.1 Bradyrhizobium sp.
GGCGCTTTCGCGCTCACCACGCGGCTTCCTGACGGACGTGTGACGCGCCGGTGTCCTCAAGCGGGCCGAACCACCCGGACGACCCAGATCAGCAAGACCGCGCCGATGAAGCCGGAAATCAGGTAGCCGATCCATCCACCAAGGTGGACCCCGAAGTAACTCAAAATGGCGCTAGCAATCGCCGCACCGACAATGCCGAGCACAATATTCATGATCATCCCCATGCTGCTCTTCATGAATTGCTCTGCTAGCCAGCCTGCAATCCCGCCGATGATGATGGCAGCTATCCAACCCACTCCAGCGTCATTCATGGCCGATCTCCTCGTTGCTCGTTGCGCTGGAGCACGTTGCGTCCAACAAGTGACTGACCATTGATCTGCATCAACGGGGACCACTTAAAAGCTGGGCTGAACGGAAATAGTGGGTCCCAAATCGAATTTTTTTCCCTCCCCGGGGGAATGACCCCGAACGTCCCTGCAAACGTTGCTCGATCTAGTTCAGTCACCCCGCTAGCGCGCGATAAACTGATGCCCTGCCAATCTTGAGCGCCTTGGCAGTGGGACGTGCATTGGAAAATTCCGGCCGTCCAAACGCTTCCGAGAGGCATGCCTACGGGCTGATCTAAATCAAGCCACGAAAGCGCGCCTGACGCTCCATTAGATCGCACCCATTAGATGGGAGTGCTGGCCCGATGACCCGCCTCACTCTGTACTTCCGGCTCTCGCTGGTCTGGGTGGTTATCTTGGCCGCTGGCCTCGCATTTTTGTGGTTCTGGTAATGGCGCGGCTCGATGAACCACTACGACGTTCGAGCGCCGTTAGTAGCCCCTCTGGACAAGAGATGCAAAAGCGCATCTTGACGTCGCTCGGAATTCCCGACGCTCAAGTGTTCGTGCGCGGGTTGACCGGCCCAATATTGCGCTTCTTCGATGGAGCGTGCCAGTCGACGAGCGGCCTGGGGTGATTGCGCAGCTTTGCCGTGTTCGCATGCCGGGCGGGGGCAAAGTGATGATCTTTGTGCCAACCCGTAAGATTGGGGAGACGTTGCAAAAGTATCTTCGTGAACACGGACTGGAAATCCCCTTCTATCACTCGCAGTTCGGCAGCTCCTGGGATCGGGAGCAACTCTTCATGAGGTTCTCCGGGAAGAGTCAGCCAACGGTTGATTGGATCATCTGCACGAGCGCATTCGGCATGGGCCTGGACATTGAAAATGTTCGCATGGTCGTCCATTGGCAGCATCCGTCCTCGATTGAGGACTATTTGCAAGAATTTGGACGGGCCGGCCGAGATGGCAAAGCCTCTGTGGCAGTGCTGTTTCATGATCGAGGCAATGCGCGTCGTGATGTCAGTCTCTTACAGTTTATGGCCAGTCGGGCGGTCGAGAGCGCCGGACTATCGCCTGACGCGGCCCTGGCCGCGTCGAGCCATAAAGCCGCTCAAATCGATAGAATGGCATGTTTGGCGACGAGCCGTGGATGCTTCCGCGAGTCCTTGGTTGAGTATTTCACGGAACCAGAGCGAACTGCACGTAGGAGCTTTTCCACGTGGTTACTAGAACTCGTGTTTGCTGATCGCGGAGTAGCGCAAGAAAAGGTGGTCTGTTGCGATACGTGCCAACAGCGCCTCATCAGCCGCCAGGGGCCGCTCGCCTTCGTAAAGAAGGTGCTGGGCGCGTAACTGTCGCAAGATGCGCGATGGTACGCGTTGGCGCCCATGGCAACCGATCAGCAATAGAGTGGCGTAAGACGGTCGGCCGCTGGCCGATTTATGTCATAACATCTGGCCTCGGAATCGACGCTGGTGCAAGGGACTCGAACCCGCGTGTTCCGTAATGCCTAAAAACGCGAA
Source organism: Bradyrhizobium sp. (assembly GCA_049674245.1). Taxonomy (GTDB): domain Bacteria; phylum Pseudomonadota; class Alphaproteobacteria; order Rhizobiales; family Xanthobacteraceae; genus Bradyrhizobium. Next base: position 1,851 of record JBATYU010000554.1, read on the forward strand.
ACGCATCTGTTGCAACAGCATCCTGAGCCAGGTCCGCTATTTTAGGTAATTTCTGCTCTCTGGCGGATTGCTTTGCAAAACTCAGTTTGAGGCGAATCGCGAACAAATCGCGATGTTGTTTAATCCGGCAACCCAACGCCGGCGCGAGTGGCGGCGTGTATTTGCAGTCAATGAAGGCTGCCGCCACAGTTTTGGGTGTGGAGCCGACGGTCAGTCCAGTTAGCGACCCGGCCGAAATTGATGGCGCGTTCGCGGCGGTAGCCGAACGTGGAGGCGCCCTTATTGTGATGCGAACGTTTTGACCGTTTCGAACCGGGAGCGCATCCTGGCCCAGGCGGCGCGATTTCACGTTCCGACGGTTTATCCCCTTTCCCAGTTTGTCGCGGCTGGCGGTCTGATCTCCTACGGAATCGACCATGCTGACCAGTTCCGGCTCGCGGCGTCATACGCCGATCGCATTTTGAAAGTGCAAAAGTTTCCGACTTACCCGTCCAACAACCGGTGAAATTCGAGCTGATGATCAACCGCAAGACAGCGAAGGAGCTTGGATTGTCAATTCCCGCGTCGCTTCTAGCGACGGTGGACGCTTTGATCGACCAGGCCGTATTTCCGCTTCTTGCCCAAGCGCTTCGACAGGATGTTTGCTCGTCGCCCGTGGCGTCGGACCTCGACGCTTGCTTTGGCGTCCGCTGGGAGGAGGACACTTTCAGGGCCATGTCCGAGTCTGGCGGGGAGCCGGATTCCGGCCCGAAGCCATTGCTTGTCGACTATCAGGATGACAGGGCGTATGCTGCAGCTAGTCTCGACGGCCGCTCGTGATCCGGGACGTTCGAGGCGGGTATTGATCCCAATCAACAGAGCATCCGCGCCGTCCAACGAAGGTGTGTCGGCGGCCAGCAGTGCCTTCTATGGCAGGGAGAAGGTGATCAGGCAGCATCAGACGGTTCTACGCCGAACCCGAAGCAACTGAGCCCGACGATGTCTTGATCGAGCGCGCCGCACATCCAACCATCAGAGGGAGGAATGACCGTGCGTAAATTGGCTTTAGCGGCAAGCTTGGGTCTGACTTTCTTGCTCGGCACCGCAACCATCGTCCTTGCTGAATCCCCGGGCACCGAAGACCCCAACAATTGGCCACAATACAATCGGACGGCCAACGGGTGGCGTTACAGTCCGCTCGATCAGATCAACAAGGACAATGTCAGCAAGCTTTCGGTGGCATGGATCGCTCATGGCGGCGATATCACCATGGGCATTCAGGAAACACCCCTGGTGATAGACGGCGTGATCTATTCGATCACGTCCGGGAATAGGGTGGCAGCGCTCGACGCGAAGACAGGGCAGGAGCTCTGGAGCTATCAGCCGAAGCTTGATCCGCTCACCAAGAAGGTGTTGTTCTCGCCCTACAGCCGTGGCGTCGCGGTCGGCGACGGCAAGGTCTTCATCGGAACGGTCGACGGGCGCGGCATTGCCCTCGATCAGAAAACCGGCAAGGAGATCTGGCAAGTCCAGTTAACCGATTTTGCGAACTGCCACGGCTGCAATTTCACATCGCCGCCCGTTGTTGCCGGCGACATGCTGACTTTCGGCTCGACCGCCGGCGAATTGGCAACGCAAGGGAAAATCTACGGTGTCGAGGCCAAGAGCGGCAAGAAGGTGTGGGAGTTCAATACGATCAAGGATTCCCCGGAGAGTTGGCCTGGCACGAGCGGCAAATACGGCGGCGGCGGCGCCTGGATGCCGGGCACCTACGACGCAGAGACGAACACAGTCTTCTACGGTACCGGCAATCCAGGCAAGGATTTCATCAACTCGGAGCGCCAGGGTGACAACCTCTACACCGATTCGATCGTCGCACTCGATCCCAAGACCGGTCAGCTGAAATGGTATCGGCAGGAGATCAAGCAGGACGTATGGGACTACGATTCGGCATACGAGGTGGTGCTATTCAAAAAGGACGGCAAGGATTTGATCGTCCACATGAACAAGAGCGGCTACGCTTTCGTGCTCGACAAGAAGGACGGCAGCATCGAGAACATCTGGCCGATCAGCGACGTCAAGAACTTTGTGAAGGACATCGACAAGAAAACCGGCGAGCTGATCGGCCGCGTCGAATTGCCGATGAATCAGGAGACGTTGATCTGCCCGTCCACCTTCGGCGGACGCAGCTGGAATTCCGGCGCCTACAACCCCAAGACCGGGCTCTGGTACAACAACGTGCTGGATTTCTGCGGTTACCTCAAACCAGTTGCTCAGAAGGACGACCCCAAGGACTATGGCACCGGTCATATCGGCGCCAACGATTTCGGGCGGCTGGCGATGGCCCCCGATGGGCGCAAGCCCGGCCGGCTCGATGCAAACGATCCATTCACCGGCAAGCGCAAATGGACGGTCGAGATGGATGTCCCTGGCTTCGCCAGTGTCCTGACGACCGGCGGCGGACTCGTGTTCAACGGCGACCCGATGGGGATTCTGCGGGCCTACGATGCCGATACGGGAAAGGTGCTGTGGAACTTCAATACCGGCTCAGGAATGCGCGCCGGCATCGTCAGCTATGCCGTCGATGGTGAGCAATACATTTTGGTGCCAAGCGGATGGGGCTCCTACGCCGCACTCCTGCTTCCGGCGTTGTTCCCACAACTCGAAAAGATGCCGGCGGCTTCGGCCCTTATCGCCTTCAAGCTTCCGAAGTAGGCCAAGCAAGCAAGGGGCGGCTCGGGAGAGCCGCCCCTATCCCGCGTCACTGTCGGACTGTTTCCCATGATGTACAGACTGGTGCTGGTGGCGATCGCCTCCATTTGCATTGGCGACGCTGCCTATCCGCAAGATAACGTTCCGAATCTCAAAGACCCGAGCATGATTGCGGCGGGCCATGATCTGTTTTTGCAAAAGCAGTGTGCCCATTGTCATGGGGAGGACGGCAGGGGTGGGATAAATCTCGCCCGACGCGATCTTGATCCCAAAGGTGTCTTCCAATCGATCGCGGACGGCCGGGAGAAAAGCGGCCTCCGCATGCCGGCGTGGCGCGACGTCATGACCGATGAAGAAATTTGGAAGGCCGCGGCCTACGTCATGTCGATCAGCCACCAGCCCAAGTAGCGATTTTCCGGGCTGTTCGGAAGTCCAGCCGCCACCTACAGCGCCCTAGGTGCCTCACCGACCGTATCGTGGAAATGTTTTGCCCGATGCGCCAAGGAACGCCGGTCGGATCAACGAGCACGAAGTCACGTATGCCCCAAGGCCGGTCTTCAGGGGGCTCAGTCTTCGTATCGTACTTGGATGCAATTCCTTGAGCCTGGGCGTGATGCCACCATGCATCCACATCCGTACGAGCAGATGCATCATGAAGTTGCCAGCGTGCACCTCGTTGTCGAAATTCTGGCCGGGTTCTGCCGCCGGCTTAGATAGTACAAGAAGAACCCGTCGGAAGGTGAAGGCATCCACGCTTCAAGCAACGGCACCAAATGTCCAGTCGCAATCAACGACGCTGAAATCCCACAACGAGTAAAGGATGCCAACGCCATCCACCGCGGCGCGTACCAGCAGTTTGGGATCGGTGGCAGGCAACGAGCCCTCGACCCTAGCTCCTGGACCTCGCCGTCGAGGGCGAATCGCCATGGCAGAAATGCGCCGTTTGGAAAACGCAGTCTTCAATAGCCCGATAGATCGTCAGAAATCTGCACCGCGATCATGTCGCGCGCCAGGAGATTGCCAAGCGAATTCCAGCGTCATATCGGCCGGCAACGATATCGGTTATCATGGGGTCCACCGAAACATCGACGATGACGTCCGGATATTGTGTGCTAGACTGCGAACTACTCAATAGGGCACGCGACGGCAAGAAAGGGAGCGGCGTATGCCTGTTTCAGTCGCCAACTCCCAAGTTATCTACGATGCCCTCAAAGCCTGCGACGTGAAGATCATTTCCGCCTTGCCGGAGACCTGGCTGGTGCACCTCATCCGCATGGCCGACGACGACCCCGAAGTCACGCTGGTACGCGTCGCCAAGGAAGAGGAGGCGATTGGCATCTCCGCTGGGGCACACCTGGCAGGCGTCAACTCCGCGCTGCTGATGCAGAACCACGGCTTCCTCGCCGCAATCAACCCGATCGTCTCGCTGGCACTGCTCTATAAGATTCCATTACTGATGCTCATCAGCTACCGTGGCCACATGGGCGAGCGCGATCCCTGGCAGACGCAGGGTGGCATGGTTACCGAGCCGCTGTTGCGGACGTTAGGCATTCCTATCTGGCACCTCTCAGACCCTCATGACGCTCAACGCCGCATCAAGGATGCGCAGACGCTGGCACACGCGGCGCTCTCGCCGGTCGCCGTGCTGTTGACCCGCGAGCTGATGTGGGAGGAGTAGCCGTGCTACGCGTGGATGCCTTGCAGGCAATCTATTCTGAGGTGGAAGACCGGATCGTCGTCACAATCATGGGCGCCGTCGCAGCGGAGCTCTACACTCTCGGCCACCGCTCCAACTTCTTCTACCTGGAGCACGCGATGGGGCTGGCTTCCTCGATGGGACTGGGCATCGCGCTCGCTATGCCGCGCCACAAGGTCGTTGTCATCGACGGCGACGGCTCGCTGCTGATGAACCTCGGCACGCTGAGCACAATGGCACGCTATCGGCCCGGCAACCTGGTGCATATCGTCTTCGACAATGGAAGCTTGCTCTCCGTCGGCGGCTTTCCTACAGCCACTGCAACTGGGACCGATCTGGCTGGCGTGGCGCGGGCTTGCGCTATTCCGCAGGTAACGGAGGGGGACACGCCCCGGCGGCTCAAGCAAGCTGTTGCAGACGCATTGGCAGGCGAGACGCTAACGACTATCGTCTCCAAGGTTGAGGCGATTGGACCCAAGTCGTTCCACATGGATTTGCCGTTATTGGAGAATCGCTTCCAGTTCAAGCGTGCGCTGGAGACGCTGCGGCAGCAGGAGTGAGACGCAGCCTGCGCTTCGCGCAAAGGAGGCGAGCATGGCGGATGGACAACCAGGCGATGTATTGGCCCAACTTGTGGAAGAGTTGAAGGCAGGGCGGATTCGCGTCGTGGACCTCACCACGACACTGGGCCCCGAGACGCCGGTGATCGATCTGCCGCAGATCTTCGCGCCGTCGCCGGGACTGACGCTGACCGAGATCTCGCGCTACGATGTCCATGGGCCGGCATGGTACTGGAACGTCCTGAGGCTGGGCGAACATACGGGCACACACTTCGACGCGCCGATACACTGGATCACGGGCAAAGACCTCCCCGAGAATGCGACCGACACGATCGCGCCGCACAAATTCATCGGCCCCGCTTGCGTCATAGATGTGACGGCGGATGTGCAGGACGATCAAGACTTCCTGCTAACACCTGAGCGTGTCCAGTCCTGGGAGTTGACGCATGGACTTATTCCCGCCCGGGCATGGGTGTTGCTGCGCACCGGCTGGAGCGCCCGCACGAATCGCGAAGAATTCCTTAACGTGCACGAAGACGGCGCCCATTCGCCGGCGTTCTCGAAGGAATGCTCCGAGTTCCTCGCGTACGAACGCGACGTCCTGGGCGTCGGCGTAGAGACCGTTGGAACGGACGCCGGGCAGGCCGGCACCTTCGATCCGCCGTTCCCCAACCACAGTACGATGCATGGCGCAGGCAAATTCGGCATCACCAGCCTGATCAATTTGGACCAATTGCCGCCAACCGGCGCAGTGGTCATCGCCGCACCGCTCAAGATCGCCGATGGCTCAGGCAGCCCGCTGCGTGTCATTGCACTCGCACCCGGCTAATCCAAGCGACAACGTTAGCCGCCAGGTGCAGCTGTCCAGCTAAGTGCGACTGCCCACCTTCTGTGCTACCGCGCCGAAGCCATCACTCTCGGGTGGGTGCGGCCATTGCACAAGGACTTGCATGATCTGCTGGAAATGCAGAACGAGGCTGGTGCCAGGATCGAAAAGCTGGAAGCGGCAGATTGTGGTATTCATCCGGCGTAGGCCGCAGGCGGGACGGCGCCTGAGCAGTTTGGGGTTTTCTTTGTGGATCCTGATGAGCTCCATCAGGGTCTCGATGCCGAAGTCGGTGAACGCCATGACGCCGTCTTCACCGACGCCATAGACCCAGATGAGGCCGTCCTCGATTTCCATTTCATTGGCGACATCCCGCAGCCAGTCTTCGTCTACGCCTAGGTCCTCGGCGACGCGATTGATGGTGGTGACGTGATGGACCTTGTTGACGTGCATGGTCAGGCAGCTCGAGCGGAGATCGCTGATGCCGATGGAATCCAATTCCAGGGGAGCAACTCGACGAGCCGGTGAGCCGGATGGGCAGCGATGCGGGCGAGGATATCGGCCAGCCAGGCCTGCAGATCGACACCGTTCATCTTGGCCGTGACGACCAGGCTGTACATGGCCGCGGCACGCCGTCCGCCACGATCCGATCCGCAGGACAGCCAGGATTTTCGCCCAAGAGCTATGCCTCTTAGGCCTCTTTCGGCGGCGCTGTTGGAGAGACACACGCGTCCGTCCTCAAGGAACAGAGTGAAGCTCGCCCATCGCTTCAGGATATAATCGAACGCCTTGGCCAGGTCGTGCCCACGGGAGAGCTTGGCGACCTGCTCCCGCATGTAGAGCTGAAGACCCTCGACGATGGGCCGGCTCAGCGCGCGCCGGACATCCAGGCGCTCCCGCGCACTCTTGCCGTTGATGGATCGCTCGATCTCGAACAGCGCATCGATGCGGCGCACGACCTCGATCGCGATCGGAGATAGCGCGATTTCCTTTTTGCCCGCGGCCTTGCGCCGCGCATTCTCTTCAATATCGGCCATGGCGAAGAACGGGCGTCGCGCATGCGACCAGCACGCAGCTTCCCGGATCGGTCCAGGGAGGACCGGCGCCATAGGCCACGCTCAGCGCCGCCTTGTACTTGAGCCCCGGCGCGGCCTCGAGTAGCCGCGCCACTTCCTTCATGCTGAGAACCACCGGCAGCTTGCGCGGCTCGTGAATAACATGGGTATGCTCGACGATCTCGTGGCGCCTGAGCGTGACTTTAAATAAGAACCGCAGTGTCGAGACGGTTTGGTTGATGGTCGGCACGCCAACGCCGCTCGCCGCCAGATGCAGCTGATAGCGGCGCACGTCCTCGAAGCTCGCCGTATCCGGCGATCGTCCGAGAAACGCAGCGAAGCTCTTGACCCTTTGCACGTAGTCATGTTGGGTCTTCGGCGCGAATTTGCGGATCGTCATGTCTTCGATCATGCGCCGGCGCAACGGGCTCATTGCCTCGTCGGTCATGGGGATGCTCCTGTCTTGGGTGGAGGTTGCGAACCCCTCATCTCAAGACAGGACGCCCCGTTGCGCTATCGTCTTGGCTGCGCCGTGAGCCGCAGCGCCCTACCGCGCGAGCGGTTTCGTTGTGTGCTGGGCATGCTCAGCAGCTTGGAGGTGAAAGTCTTCTGCCCAACCTGATGGAGGTGAAGGGCTAGCAAAGTGCAAGGGCTACCGCCGCGAGGCGGTGTC
>JBATYU010000555.1:0-9552 GCA_049674245.1 Bradyrhizobium sp.
CTCCACCGCCTCGCGAAAGCGGGTTGCCCCGCGGTGCAACCCGACCTTGAGTATCGACGATCCGATCGTGATGAACATGACCGGCATTTTGCGCGCACCAAGGGTGGGGTCTTGCCTCGCCGCGCGATCAAGAAGATCAACCCCGATTACCGCGCCAAGGCTATGTCCGATGATCACAACCTCGTCTGCGTCAGAGTCGCTAGCTGCCGCAACGATCTCAGCGGCCAATCTGTCCAGTCTTTGCTCGATGATCGAACTACCGCTCCGAACATACTCGCGAGAGAAAATCCAGTCGTCGAAAAGGTCGCCCAGGTGCAGCCAGCCCCATGGACCAACCAGAAGCGCTGCGAGTGCGAGGGGACCGATGCCGATGGCGACAGGTATTGATCCGCCGATTTTGAGGGCAAGCACGCTAATAAGAAACGCGGCCAGGATGAGGGCGGCGAACATAACGAATGGATACACGAAGAAAACTGCGTAGTGCCAATTAGTTTCTTACGTAACCCCGGAAAGCGCCAGACAGAATGAAATCCAGGAAGGCAATAAAGCCGAACAGAACACGGTATCCAGTTGTTCGACGCTTAAAGGTTTCAATTACGTCGTCCCATCGAACGAGACGGTAATCGGTTTCGACCTGCCAATTGCGACCAGTCGTCGTCACTTTCCATTTTATCTGATCGGTACTATCACGCAAACCATCGATGAAGGCCTTCACTGACCAGGTACGTTGGAACCGTCCCATTTCGCGCACAAACCGTCGTTGCGAACCGGCAGGTGGCATGGTTGGATCGTAACCGCCGATATGAAACACCAGCCGCTTTGCGACGGTGGTTCTTGCCATAGTTCTACCTGCGAATTTTTGCGTGCAATTACTCAACGCCCGGCCTTCAGTCGATCTATAACTGCAATAGGTACCAAGCGAACGTCTGGCACAATTGGTTGTCAATAGGGAATCGGCCAGGTCATTAAGGGAACGCGGGTCGGGTTGTTTGCCCTCCATCCGCTGACCGTCATCGATACCTTATCTCGAGCTGCCCGAATAGAATGCGTCGGCGCAGGGCGCTCATGGGGGCGAGTCTGTTTATGCGAGCACGCTAGGAGAATAGCCGATCACCTTGACGGCCTTTCCAATAAAGGCTTTGTTCCGCCGTTAGGGCCGCCGGTTGATGGTTGCCATGATCCGCGGTAGCAAGGTAGCAGCAATCATCGCGTGGCCTTCGCCCGTGAGGTGGATGAAGTCGAAGGTGTAGTAGCGAAGGGGGATCTCCTCGTCGTAGACGATCACTTTGATCGAACGGTTTCGCAACCGGCGCTCCATCGTCGCAATGTTGGCGGCGCGCTGTTCCTTCGTCCCAAGGAAACGCCGGTCATTGGCCCCCGGTTGCAAAATCACGATGTCGGTTCCGCTTGGTACATCGCTATCAATACGTTTGAGCATGCCTCCGGTGGTGTCGAATGGCACGCCGGCATTGATGACTTGCGCATCGATCCCCTTGGCTTTCAGTAAGGCCTGTAACTTAGCCGGATATGCGCCCTGTTTGCCCACATACCAGCCTTGCGTATTACTGGCGCCAATCGCGACAATACGAAGCTGCGCTGCAGCAGCAGCGGTCATTGCAGACAGAAGTACTGTTACGGCAAAGAGTATCGCCCTAATCATAATGAGCACACGTTCTGGCCTTCGGAACAGCTTCGGCTTCGCAGACAATAACGGCTCATGCTGCGACGGCAATCAGCCTTCTCGGTTGACGCGCGTTTCACAAGCCACCTTTCGGTGCATAAGCATGAAATAGAACACCGCGTAAAGTGCGAGGATAGAGCCAATGAGTGCGCACGTCGGGTGCGGTCGAATCACTGGCTAGGCGTTTGTACGTCGTGTTGTCGGCGATCTGGATGCTGACGCACGTGCAGTATTTTGAAATCTGATCGTCAGAAGGGTTTGCTCCTTGCTTAAGCGACATCTGCCGCTGGGCGCGAACGGGTTGCGTCTTGCTCATAACGTACTCGCGCGTCCCGCCGCTGATCAGCTCGTTGCTGCCGAAAAACCATTTCCCGTAGAGCGCGAGCGACAAGCCAATGCCGAGAAGCAAAAGGGAGAACACGATTGCGCCCTCGATGGCTCTCGCGTTGGATTTCGGCAGGCGCCATTTGAAAATGGTACGTCAACTTGCTGTCGCGGTTGGCGCGTAAATCCTGAAAAAAGCGTTGGCGGGCACGGTCGTCGAGATGTTTAGTCGATGTCCGCTATTGTGCAAAGCGACGTGCTGCGGAAGCTCTGCGAACGTCTGCTAACCCGAAACGGGCGTCAGGGGTGCTATGCTACAGGCGCGCTGAATTCGGAGATGTTAAGCGGTTCACATTCGAACATCGCGGTTTGAGCTATCAGGTGCAGACCCGTTTGATGACCTCAATTGCCTTGTCGCAATCCGGCAATATGATACCCTCCGAACGTTGAAGTTTTCGTTCCAGGATGTTGTGTGCCGAAGGCTGCAGCTAGCAGTTAGCAAAAGCAATCCGAGCCATGGCTGAAATTCGTGACATCAAATCCGGCCGGAGCAATGAGCGGCCACGCGAGGCGACACCTCGTCGTCTTGCTGCGATTGTCGCTGGCGATATCTCGGGCTACAGCCGCCTAATGCAACTCGACGAAGAAGGGACGCACGCTCGCGTCAAGCGGATCGAGCGAGACCTCATTGAGCCCAGCATTGCGGAGCACCACGGAAGACTCGTCAAGACTACCGGCGACGGCTTCATTGCTATCTTTGATAGTCCTGTCGAAGCAGTAAGAGTCGGAATTGTCATTCAGCAAAACATGGTTGGACGCAACGCATCGCTGCCGAAGCATCATTGGATCGAATTTCGGATTGGTGTTAATCTCGGCGATATTATTATCGAAGCAGACGACGTTTACGGTGATGGTGTCAATATTGCTTCGCGTCTTGAGGGTATTGCCGATCCAGGCCAAATTTATATCTCAAGCGGCATTTATGAGCAGGTAAAGCACAAACTGGTTTGCGGGTACGAGGCGCTCGGAGATCGCAAGGTTAAGAACATCACCGAACCGGTGAGAGTTTACCGAGTGTTTGCGGATCCGGCGGCGTTTCTCGAGCACCGCAGGCGACGCGAGAATATTCTAATTTTTTTGCTGAGTCTCACTTTGCTCGCTATCGCCAGTGGAGCGCTCTGGTACGTGCTCCTGCAACCGTATGGCAAACTCGAGAAGCAGGCGTCAGCCCCGGTTTCGCCTCCGGTGGAGATTCCAAACGTGCCCTCATCGCAGGCACCTGCCGCGAAACAAGCTGCGCCGCTAGCTCTACCTTCGTCTGCCCCAGTACCTCCCACCCCGCAAGCGGCGCCGCAAACTCAAGCCGCCCCTTCAGGGGCTCCCGCTATCAAACCAGCAATGCCGCAACCTCAATCCGCTTCTTCGGCCACGCCCACTGCACAGCCGGTGTCGGCGGTCCGAGAGCCCGAGATGACCCCAATTCGCGGCGGTAATTTCATAATGGGGAGCAACGACGATATAACAGAGAAGCCAACTCGCCGGGTCACGATCAAGCCGTTCGCGATCGGCAAGTACCCCACGACTATCCGCGAGTGGAACGAATGCGTCGCTGCGAAGGCGTGCGGTTTCGTGGCTACCGGCAAGGATGATGCGCCCGTCACGAACGTGAGCTGGAGCGATGCCAAACAGTTTGTCGCTTGGCTCGCAGGCGCGACGCGAAAGGCATACCGACTGCCGAGCGAAGCCGAATGGGAATATGCTGCGCGCGGAGGAACGCAAACAAAGTACTGGTGGGGCGACCAGTTTGAACCTGGCATTGCCAATTGCAAGAATTGCACCGACATCGTAGCTACCGAGCAGCCGATCAAGGTAGGGAGCTTTAAGCCAAATCCGTTTGGGTTGTATGAGATGGGCGGCGGCGTCGATCAGTGGGTCGAGGACTGCTGGCACAAAAATTACCAGGGCGCTCCAGCGGACGCTTCACCGTGGATCGAGGCCGAATGCCCCTCACACGTTATCAGGTCTGGCTCCTGGAAAAATGACGCGCGGTATGTCCGACCATCGAGCCGCGACAGTTACGACACGAACGTTCGATATCCAACTCACGGATTTCGGGTAGCTCTTTCTCCTTAAGAATTTCGGAGGAGCATGTTCATGAGGATCGCCCAGCTCATCGTGCTATCGGCGGCACTGGCGTCTGTGTCGTGCACTGCCCACGCTCAAGGAAAGCCCGCGCCAAAAGATGCCCTTCTCTATTTCGTGTGGCCGCAGGACGGGGCGACGATCAAGGGCGGATTTTGGTGTCGTTTCGGTCTGCGCAACATGGGCGTTACTCATGCGGGCGACGATTTTCAGAACAGCGGTCATCATCATTTGCTAGTTGATGTGAATGAACCTCTCGATCTCAACGAACCGATCCCACAAGACAAGACCCATCTTCATTTCGGAGCGGGTCAAACGGAGACGCGTATCGAGCTGCCGCCCGGCAAACACACTCTCCAACTGGTGTTAGGCGATGCTAAGCATTATCCGTTCAACCCGCCGCTCGTTTCAGACAAAATTACTATCAGGATCAAGTAGATTAGTTTGGTTGCGGTTCTCATTTTTTGGCTTCGAACCGACCAACAAAGTCTTGCGCATTTGGTTGAGCTGCGCCTTTACGCATCGCATCAAATTCGACCCGCCCTTGCCGACCGGACCAAGCTTGCGATCAAGACGGGGCCGAACTCCCGCGCGCTAATCGAATGGCGTGGCTACTTTCCTTCCGCGGCGACAACTACTCCAGAGCGTTAAGGGAGACTCAAACTGACGATAGTTGTACCAGGCAGCCATCAATGCTGGCTTCGACTTCCGACGATAGGCCACGAAGCTAATGATAGCGAAGCCGAGGAGCAGCATCGCCCGTGTTGATGGTTTGGGGACGGCGGGTTGAGGTCAAGAAGACTACGACGTTAGGTAGGAAACCGTTGGCAAAACGCGATTTCTTCGATCGTCCCGCCATACCGTGTCGCAAAAGAGCAAGGAGCGCGCCGCCGCCCACAAATGTTGCGCATTCGCCCAAAGCTAACGATGCGAGCGCCAACCGTTGTTCAACCAAGCCGCTCCAACCAGTCCGCCGGATCAGTTCTGCTACTTCCCACCAAAAGAAAACCGCCAAGGTGAGACCAAATATGACAGCGACCGCCATCGCAGCGGATTTGACTAACGCCATTCTACAACCTCACTCAAACAATGGTCTGGACCGTGGTCGATGCGGCGAAAATCCACTTTTTAGACTTGGCGAAGATTTGGTTGACTAAAGGTCGTCATTGCGACCGGGGCCGCGCTTATAGGGGGCATTTTAGTGTCCCTGAGGGGGGCACAATTCAACGCCGGTCACGCGGGTGGCGGAGACGGCTTTGTTGGCAGGCGCGGCTCCGGTGTTGTTGCGTGTCAAGACAGGCGCAATACGTGGTGAACGACCTGGAGGAAACCTATCAACTCCAATAAATGTTCAGAAGCGGCAGATGGCGTTGCACGCGAAAGCGTGAAGTCTTGTCCGAGAGCCGGATGCAGGAAATCTAGCTGTCCGGTTCGATGAGCGGGATGTGGAAACGGAGCCATGGTGGAACCACTAAGGCACCGCCAGACGAAAGAGGCGGCAACAGATATGTTCAGCCTAAAGCCACCGCGTCACATTCCGACTTATATGAGGGCGCCGCTGTCAAGGGGGATTTCGGTGGCGTTTAGCGATCTTGATAGCCTCCTGGTTATGGATTTAGGCGCGCGGTCAAGTCCCGCAGCCGCGAAGCGGTGCGCCAAAGGCGCAGGGCTTGAGGGTGCGCCTAAATCCATAACATCATCGAAGAGATCGCAAATATTTGTACTCTGTCGCTCCTCATTTGTTTGAGCTTCGTTCCGATCCAAGGTGAGCCCTTTGCGTGCGTGCGGCGCTCGCCGCACCAACTTATATCCGGCCGGGTAGAATCCGTCCCAAGGTCCCTCATGCGCGTTGCGAGGGCGCGGGCTCCAAGGGGGACGGGACCATTCTCTACCGCGGCGTCTTTCAGCCATGTCGAGATCCGGTCACACATCCACCTTGGATTTCATAAGCTCCTTTTATCGGTATTTAATCTTGGTTCGTCACCCTTTGAGGACGGCACCTCGCGGCACCAGGCCAGTTTCAAGATAACGCCAAAGCGCCACCAGCAGCTTGCGTGCCAACGCCACGATGGCGATGCGGCGGATGCGGCCCTTCGTGGTACCGACACGCGCCCGGAACCAGACGCTCAAATCGCTGTCGGGCTGATAGCGCAACCACAGCCAGGCGAGTTCGATCCCGGTGGTTCGCCCCTTGCGGTTGCCGGCCTTGCTGATCCCTTGATCATGGGCCACGTTTCCGCTCTGAAACGGGCTCGGTGCGTAGCCGACATAACTCGCCAGTTGGCGGCGATTGTTGAAGTCACGATGGAATATCTCGCCAACCAACACCGCCGCAAACTCCGGGCCGATCGCCTTGAGCTGATGGAGATTTTGGATTTTCTTGGCGTTGACGTGCGTTGATGCTTCATCCTCAACAATCGCGTCGCGCTCCGCCTCAACAGTGGCGATCATCTCGACCACCAGCTCCAGCCGTTGCAATTCCCGCTTGATCTCAGAATTTAACCGGGGCGGAAGTGAGATGCCTTGTGCCGTGCGTAATTGCTCTAGGCGCGCCATCGCCTGCGGGCGCAACGGCTGGTAATCGTAGATGCCGTGGAGCGCGCAAAGCCCTTTAATGCGGTTGACGTGTTGAACGCGTTCCGAGACCAAACGGTCACGCTCACGATGCAGCCGCCGCGCGTCTTCTTCGGCAACGCTGGGCACCCGCACCACGCTCCACACCTTCGGCTCGCCCCGTAGATAAGCCATTAGCGAGCGCAGCAACCGCTCAGTGTCGATCCGATCTGTCTTTACTCGTCGCGCCCGCCGGTCCACCTGCAGGCTTGCCGGATCAATAACATAATTGCGTATGCCATGCGCTTCGAGTAGCCGGTGTAACCAGAAACCGTCATAACCGGCCTCGTAGCACGAGATCACATCCACCGTCCGACCCGTCTCTCGGCTGACACGTGCTCGTACCTCCTCCATCAAATCGAGTAGACCTTTCCAATCGCCTCCACTCAAGATCCGGCGGCTGATCTTCGCGGAAAGGGGCGTAATGAATCCAATAACCCAGCTCTGCTTGCTCAATTCGATTGCAAACAGACACCGCGCCGTATCAACATGCATTGCGGCGGGTAGGTTGCTTACTGTGCGGACCGTCATCAGGCTCTCCTATGCCTTGGTGGTGGGGTTACACCGAAACGGTATCACCCAGCCCGCCGCGCCTGCATAGGATCTCTACCAATCGCTACCGAAATGGGCTGTCCGCGCGACCCGCCATATCTTGACTCGGCAGCCGGAGGCTTCAATCTTCGCGGTGAGCTAGCCGAGTGGAACTCAGCCGAACGATCTTCGGATCGAGCACGCAGTCGAAGGAACAGTGTCGTGAAGAGTAGAGATACAAGGTTGCTGAGCCGGCGTGAATTCAATGAACGTTGCGTCGCGCTTAGTTCGTTGGTGACTTTGTCAGGCGCGTTGGCTCTCGATGCAGCGACTGCCGTCGCCTTAGCGGGCGCAGCGCGGACCGTTAAGTTTCGCGACGGCACCATTGTCCCGGCGATCGGTCAGGGCTCTTGGCATATCGGGCAGGGAAGACATCCGGCAGCTCACGAAGAAGAAGCGTTACGCACGGGCCTTTCGCTCGGGATGACGCTGATTGACACATCGGGGAATTACGGTGAAGGCCGTTCCGAAGAATTGATTAAGCGCGTGATTGCCGGTCAGCGTGACCGCGCCTTCGTAGTGTCCAAGGTGGAAGCCGATGAGGTCACTGGAGACGCCATGGCACGTGCTTGTCAGGCGAGCCTTGCCCGGCTCGGTACTGATCATCTCGATCTCTATTTGCTGCACTCGCCAACTCCGAACGGCGAATTTTCCGAGGTCGTAGCGGGGCTCGAAAGTCTACGCGCAGCTGGCAAGATTCGTACCTGGGGCGTGTCCAACTTCACAGTCCCCCAAATGGAAGATCTGTTCCATATTCCACAAGGCGATCGCTGCGCGACCAATCAGGTCCTTTATAACCTCGGCGACCGCAGCATTGAACGCGACCTACTGCCATGGTGCCAACGGCACAGCATGCCGGTGATGGCTTATTCACCACTTGGCGGCCCCGGCGCCAGCCTGCTGGGTGATCCCATTCTTGGGCGTATTGCCGCAGCACACGCTTGCTCCGCAGCCGCTGTTGCACTGGCCTGGACCATCCACGGCGGTAACATCATTGCAATTCCCGAATCCGGATCCGTGGCACATGTAACGGAAAACGCCGTCGCGCTGTCACTGTCACTGACACCTCAGGAGCTTCAAACACTGGATGCAGCGCATCCGCTATCAGGCCGCTAGTATTTGAATCGGCGCTGGCGATCGCCTAGTGGACATCCCGGCCTGAGTAAGCCGCGACGCGGCGAGTGGTACTCATTCCGGCAAACCAAGACGGGCTAAAGCGCCTTCTAACACCGCTCGACGCTTTGGGTTTCTGATTTGAGCAAAGAACAACATCACTCTCAAATGCGAACTGCGCAGATGCGGGTACAGAGCGCGGATGTGATCAGCAGCGTCTGCCGCCCGAGCTGGGTCTGGATCTATAGCAAACTTATAAAACAAACCACGTAGATCGTTTGGTCGGCGAGCGAGCACTCGGTTGATCATTTCAAGCGCATCACTGTGTCGCTCCAGTTCGACTAACGCACAAGTTTTCCCCTGCATCGCATTCAGGACTTCAAAATCGTCGGCCGGATTAAGTCTTATCACACGATCAAAGGCGTCCAAAGCACGCGCGCCGTCACCGAGAGTTGCGCTGATCCACCCTCGGACCTCCCAGCCAGCTGAAAAATTCGGGTTAATAGCCAAGGCCCGATCGACCAAATCAGACCCGCGCTCGAGTTCATCGTTCCAGTATGCAAAAATCATCGCGGCCCACATCAAAACAGCTTCGTCATCACCAGCAAGAGCCAACGCGCGGGTGTTCAATTGCACCGCTTCAGAACGCTCTTGGTCCGTGACGGGCCGACCACGGAGCAGCGGTCTATTAAACATGCAATTCGCAGCTAAGGCGTGAGCTCTGCCGAATTCCGGATCAAGGTCAGCGCTTAGTCAGCGCGTGGTGGAGCTTTGCCGAAATGAGGCTCAGCACGGCACCCATACGTTGGACGGCGAGTTTATGGGTAGGAACCTATTCGCCACCGCCAACGCGCCGAACTCATTCGTTTCCAAAGCAATCTTTTGGGCGAGCATGATGTCGCCCGCGACCAGACGACCAGCGGGTACAAAGCACCAGCCAACTTTGGGGTAACCAGCGGCATCGATCTCATGCACGTTAGACATGGTGCCGTAGTGAATACGATATCGCTTTCCACTGTCGCAGCCGATGACGTCGAAATATCGCTTAGCATCGAACTGGGCGCGTTGCTCGGACGATAGCCAGCTTC
>JBATYU010000556.1:0-6198 GCA_049674245.1 Bradyrhizobium sp.
GCGATGCGCAGTGCCGACGTCAAGGTTTCCCGCCGCGGCGGGATCGTCAGAAACTTTACGCTCAGCGGCAAGCTCGGGCGCGATACGCCCGTCACCGCGGAGATGCGCAGCCGCACGCAGGGGCAGGGGCGCGACGTCATCTACCTGCAAACCAACGATGCCGGCGCGTTCTTCCGCTTCACCGACACCTACTCCAAGATGGTTGGCGGCCAAATGGCGCTGGCGATGGACCCTCCAACCGTCGAGCCGAGCGCCAAGGAAGGCCTGATCAACGTCAGTGATTTCTCCGTCAAGGGCGAGGCTGCGCTTGATCGCCTGGCCGCGGGCGGACCGGCTGGAGTGCAGAACGGCGTTTCCTTCTCGCGGCTGCGAGCCGAATTCACCCGGCAAAACGGGCAGATCACGATACGCGAGGGCGTCGTGAAAGGGCCGACGATTGGTGGGACCATCGAGGGCAGCATCGATTCCGGAAATCAGGTGCGCATGAGCGGCACCTTCGTGCCGATGTACGGGCTGAACAACATGTTCGGCCAGCTGCCGATCGTCGGGCTGTTCCTCGGCGGCGGCAGCAATGAGGGACTGATCGGCGTCACCTATGAGGTGGTCGGCACGCTCGGGCAGCCGGTGCTTCGGGTCAATCCGATTTCGGCGATGGCGCCGGGCGTGCTGCGGAAGATTTTTGAATTCAACACCGGAAAGCAAAACAACCCGGTCGAATTTCCGCCGAAGAACTGATCTGCCGCTCTTTCGCGATCAGCGCCGCAGCGCCGGCACGAACAGGAACGGGATCATCCCGAGCACCACGCTAGCAAGCGAAAACGCGATCAGCGGATTATAGCTGTGGGCGAAGTCGTGGATCAGGCCGCCGCTCCAGGAGCCGAGCGCCGATCCTAATCCGGCGCCGATCGAGATTGTGCCGTAGATCGTGCCGACCCGTTCGCCGCGAAAGATCTTCATCGCGGTCGCCGTCAAGAGCGGGCCGCGCGAGCCGATCATGCTGCCGAAGCAGACGACGAATCCCGTCAGGATCCAGAAGTTCGGATAAAACTGCAGCAGCCAGAGCAGGATGATGCCGATAATCGAAATGGAGTAGCTGATCAAGACCGACGGCCGGCGGCCGATCACGGTATCGAGCGAGGTGACGCCGAGCATGCCGAACAACAGCACGACGCCGGAAAATCCCCAGGCGGTGGCCGCCTGTAACGGTGGAAATCCGGCGTCGATCAGATAGGCCACGATCTGCGCCGCGATCGCGTACATGCCGACCGCCGTGAAGAAGAAGGTCGAGAACAAGGCCCAGAACGCGTGGTGGCGCATCGCGCTCAGAAGCGTCCAGCCCTGGTCGATGAAGTTGGGATCGGCCTTCTTGACGACGTGCGGCGAGCCGCCCGAAAACAGCCGCCACGGCAATAGCACGAGCGGCACTACCAAGCAGAGCGCCGCGATGCCAAAAATCTGATAGGCGCCGCGCCAGCCGAGGTGATCGATCAGGAGCTGCGACGCCGGCAGCAGCAGCAATACGCCGCCGCCGGCTGCGGAATAGACAATTGCCATCGCGGTCGGCAGCCGCGGGCCGAACCAGCGGCCGAGCAGGATCGAATTCGGCACATTGCCGATCAACGCGATGCCGATACCGACGCACAGCCCAATGCTCAACTGGAATTGCCAGAGATATTGCGCACGCGCCGCGATCAGGAACGCCGAGCCGAGCAGAAACACGCCGAGCGAATAGACGGTTCGCGGACCCGAGCGGTCGAACAGCCGGCCAACCAGCGGCGCCGCCAGCCCGCCGGCGAGCGCCGTCAGCGATAGACCGAGACGACCTGGGCGCGCTCCCAGCCAAAGCTTTCCGAAATCGGCTTGAGGAAAACCGTAAAACTCTCGCCGAGGCCGCGGCCGATCACCGACAGCGCAAAGCACAGCGCAAGAACGTTGAGGGCTATGCGCGCCGGCTTTGCCGGCTTCGCGAGCGTTTCCTGCCATGGCGTATCTTGATCCATGAAGAGGAGAGAGCGCGCTTCCGCTGCCGTGAGCAAGGGGCCTAAAGCGAATAGGTCTATGCGGGCTTGAGCAGGACGTGGCGTTGCTTGCCAGGCGACAATTTTATCTCGCTTGGACCAATGAGGTTTTCGAATTGCGTCAATTGTCCGCGGGATTTAAGGACGGATCCTGAACGATGACTTTTTCGGAATAGAGCTGAGCGATATCGTCACCGGATAAACCGAGCTCGTGCAGGATCTGCTGGTTGTGCTCGCCCAAAAGATCCGCCTTCAATTCGGACTGATCCGACCATGCGGAAAATCTCACGGGGTTACCCGGAATTGCGAACGGACCTATCTGGGGGTCGCGGACCTGCCGAACGGTTCCACGTTCTAGCAGATGCGGTTGCGCCATGGCCTCGTTCAACGTGAGCACGGGAGCACAGGGTATCCGCTCCTTTTCCAGAGCCGCAATGGCGGCGTCCCGTGAGGGGAACGTTTTCAGCCATCTTTCCAGGACGTCGGCGATCAGCCTGTTGTTGTCGCTTCTGGCGCGCGCGGAAGCGAATCGAGGGTCGTTTTCGAGCTCCGGCATGCCAAGGGCCTTGACCATCTGCGGCCATTGATGAGCCAGCGCGCAAATGACGATGAACTCGCCCCTGCCGCAATCGAACACGCCGACCGGGCCGCCGTTCGGGTGCAGCGAACCTTCGCGCCTTGGAACGAATGCATCTCCGCGAATGGCGACCTTGGGGACATTCGCCTCGTGCATGTGAAAGTATGTATCGACAAGCGTCGCCTCGATGAACTGGCCTTCGCCTGTCCGTTCACGATGCAGCAAGGCAAACCCGATCGCCATCGCCGCTGCGACCCCGGTCGATGCATCGCCTATGGCGACCGGCACTTGCGCCAGCCTGCCGTCCGGTTCGCCGATGACGCCGGTAATTCCGGCCAGCGCTTGCGCGATATAATCATATCCGGGCTTGTCGCTCAGCGGACCTGATTGTCCGGCAAACGAGATTGAGCACATGATGAGCTTCGGATTGATCTTTCTGAGATCCTCGTACCCCAAACCCGCCCGGCTCATGACCCCCGGCGTGAAATTCTCCACCAGAACGTCGCAACCTGCCGCGAGCTTTCTCAGCAATTCCCGGCCTTTCGGATGTTTAAAGTCCAGCGCCAGACTTCTTTTGGAGTGGTTTTGCTGAAAAAAATAGGTGCTCTGGGAGGTGTTCTTGTATTCCGGTGACCGCGGCTTCAGCCCCTGAAACCGGGACCGGTCCCCGGTGGGAGCGAGCTCGATCTTGATAACGTCGGCGCCGGCCTCTGCCAGAAGCCGGGTGCAGGTCGGCCCGGCGACAAACTGCGTGATATCCAGCACACGATAACCGGTGAGCATTTTTGGAGCCAAGCTCATGTTCATTCCCTGCTCGCTGCGACGGTTTGAGTGTTATCCTGGTTCGGCTCTGAGGCTACGGAAAATCCCGAAGAGATCATCATTGCACCCGGGTGCGATGGAGCAAATCAAGTGGACTGATTGATCCGGGAAAGCGAAAGGCCGGCCTGCTCCAACCGTCGCTCCAGCATCGCAATACGGTCATTGCCCCAGAATTGCTCGCCGCGGAAAATGCAAATCGGCACGCCGAAGATCTGGTCGGCCGAGGCCTCTTGCTGCGCATGCTCGTAGTCGCGCTGACCATCGCCGTCGAAATACGCCCGATAGTCCGCGCCGGAGAGACCGAATTCATCGATGAATTTTGCCATGGCCTCGACCTCGTCGACTGCCAGCTCCCGCTTAAAGAACAATTCGAAGACGCAGCGGCTGTATTCGACGATTTTTCCATGCTTCTCCGCGAACAGGCCGCCGATCAGCGCCGGCGCCGTGTCGAAGATCTTGAGCGGGCCACGAATGATCTTCTTGTCGCCGCGCTCGTTGGCGCTGCGGCGTGCATCCAAGTAGGAGTATTTTACCTTGTATTCCGAGTAGACGCTCCTTTGCCCGGAGCCCTTGATCCTGAGTTGAAATGGCTTCCACTTCACCTTTACGGCAAATTTTTCCTCGAGGGCGAAGGCTGGATCGAATGCCAGCCACGCAAAGGGGCTCTTGTAATCGGAGTACATCTTCAATTCTTCGGGTTTCGTCATTTGCGTTCTCCGTCACAGCCCATGACCCGCGTTTCCAAAGCCATTTTCAATGTGAAATCATGGTTGATCTCTTCGCCGATACAGGTCAATTCTTTTTCTATCCCTTTAATTAATGCCGATATGGAATGAATCATGGCAAGGCTGTTTCGTACCCCACGGGGATTTGACGTCGCCATCAAACATATCCGGGCGGTGAACTCGGTCGCGCTGTATGGAAGCTTTACGGCCGCGGCAGCCGACCTTGGAATGACCCAGTCGGCGGTGAGCAGGCTGGTTCTACAGCTCGAAAAGCAACTCGGTGTTTCGCTTTTCCTGAGATCCACGCGCAACGTGGTCCTGACCGCGCCGGGCCGGGAATTCACCGCGTCGACGAGACGATTTATCGAAGACCTCAATATCCAGGTCGAGAACGCGCGGGCATTGGGAGAGCAGATTCGCGGCCGGCTGATCATTTCGTGCCTGCTTTCGATCACCCATCACGTCGTCCCGGACGCCGTACTGAAGTATCGCAAGGCGCACCCCGGGGTGGAGGTTCACTTGCGCGAGGGGCTCGGCAGTGAAGTGCACGAAGATGTACGCAGTGGTCTCGCCGATTTTGGCGTGGGGAATATAACGGGGCTGAATCAGGAAGTCGTTGCCGACGAGATTGCCCGGGAGTCATGCTTTGCCATTCTTCCCTCGAAGCACCGATTGCGTAACAGGAAATCGATCACGTTGAAGGACCTCGAGGACGAGGAGTTTGTATCCTTGTCGACAGCTGCCGGATTACGTCGACAAATCGATGGTATCGCGGCTGCCAACGGCATCGCTCTCAAGCACATGACGGTGGTCGGGCAATTCGGAACGCTGTTCGATTTTGTTGCCGCCGATGTGGGTGTGGCGATTGTTCCGGCGTCCGCATTACCAAGGGGCCGTCAATATGACGTAGTAGTCAAGCGCCTCGTCTCTCCTTCCATCGTGCGGAGCGTCGGGATCTTGCGGCTCAGAAATCGCGCTCTCACCCCGGCGGCAAGCGGCTTTCTCGACATCTTCCGTCCGCTCTTCCTCAGCGCCTCTCGCCGATAGGTTCAGCCATTGCCGGTTGGCGCCTATGCAGGCTTGATCAGGACGTGGCGTTTTTTGCCAAGCGACAGTTTTATCACGCCTTCGGGCGTGAGGTTGGCGGGCGTCAGCATCATCTTCTCGTCTGACACGGCGACGTCATTGACGCGAAGCCCGCCGCCCTTGATCTGGCGCCGCGCCTCGCCATTGGAGGCGACGAGGCCGGCTTTGACGAAAGCTGCCAGCACGCCGATTCCAGCTTCCAGTTCGCTGCGCGAAACATCCACGGTCGGAAGATTTTCCGCGATCGCGCCTTCCTCAAAAGTTTGGCGGGCGGTGTCGGCGGCCTGGCGTGCGGCATCAATGCCGTGCAACAACGTGGTCGCGGCATCGGCCAGCGCCTTCTTGGCCTCGTTGATCTCGGCGCCCTTGAGGCTAGCGAGCTTGTCGATCTCGGCGAGCGGAAGGATCGTGAACAGCTTCAAAAAGCGCGGCACGTCGGCGTCCTCGGTGTTGCGCCAGAACTGCCAGTATTCGTAAGGACTTTTCATATCGGCGTTGAGCCAGACCGCGCCGCTTGCGGTCTTGCCCATCTTCTCGCCCGATGAGGTCGTGATCAGCGGCGTCGTCAGGGCGTGCATTTGCGACGTGCCCATGCGGCGGCCGAGGTCGATGCCGTTGACGATATTGCCCCATTGGTCGGACCCGCCCATTTGCAGGCGGCAGTCGTAGCGCTGGTTGAGCACGAAATAATCGTAAGCCTGCAGGATCCTGTAGTTGAATTCGATGAAGCTCATCTCCTGATCGCGCTCGAGCCGGAGTTTGACCGAGTCCATCGCCAGCATGCGGTTGACCGAGAAATGCCGGCCGATATCGCGCAGCATCTCGATCCAGTTCAATTTGGTCAGCCACTCGGCATTGTCAGGCATGACAGCGTCGGGCTTGCCTTCGCCAAAACGGAGGAAGCGTGAAAACACCTGCTTGATGCCGTCCTTGTTGCGCTCGATATCCTCGATCGAGAGGATCTTGCGCG
>JBATYU010000557.1:0-4378 GCA_049674245.1 Bradyrhizobium sp.
GGGCAAGAAACGCCGTGGCGACATCAAGGCGCGGCGCGGCTCGCGCGGCTTTGACGACTGAGGGGCCGACCAGCCGACGCAGCCGTCGCGAAAATACGGCAGCTTTTTGTTCTCACCCGAAAACAGCCCGCTACTACCACCACTTGTTCGCCCGGACCTAAAGTCCGTGCACGCCGGTGGTGATGGTGATGACGAAGCTGCGCGCGAGACATGCATTCGGGCCCGGATTTTGCGGCGCGACGCTGGTCGCAGGCGTGGCGGCCGCGCAAATGCCGCTGCCCGCGGCAAAGCCGCCGGATGGCCCTACTCTGTTCAAGCAGCAATGCGCGACCTGCCACACCACGAATCTGTCGGATCCGATCCGGCAAGGCCCGTCGCTGTTCAAGATCGTCGGCAGGCGCGCCGGCAGGGCAGACGGCTTCCCCTATTCACCGGGTTTCGCAAAGGCCGACTTCGTCTGGGACGAAGCGAAACTCGATGCCTGGCTCACCGATCCGCAGCAGATAATTCCCAGCGCCGTCATGGCGTATCGGCAATCCAGGCCGGAAACCCGCGCCGCCATCATCGCCTACCTCAAGGAGCTGAACTGAATGGCAAAGCCCGTTCACTCGATGATCCGCGTTCTCGACGAGGCGAAAGCGCTGGACTTCTACGCGCGCGCCTTCGGGCTCGAGCTGGCCGACCGTCTCAGGTTTTCCGACTTCGCGCTGATCTATTTGCGGCATCCCTCCTCGCCGTTCGAGGTCGAGCTGACCGTCAACTTCGATCGCAAGGAACCCTATGCGCTGGGCGACGGGTACGGCCACCTCGCCGTGGTGGTGGACGACGTCGATGCCGAACACGCGCGCTTCGAGCGCGAGAAACTGGCTCCCGGGCCGCTACGCGACTTCAAGCATGACGGCAAGACGCTGGCGCGTTTTTTCTTTGTCGCCGATCCCGACGGTTACAAGATCGAAGTGATCCAGAAAGGCGGCCGCTTCGGCTAATCCCATTTCAACAGTCGCAATCAACAAGAACGCTCAACGGAGGAAACCCATGAGAGAAGTAGATCGTCGAAGCAAGTTCGATCGTCGCGTGTTTCTGCGAGGCGCAGCGACCGCGGTGCCGGTGGTGGCGGTTGCGACCAGCACAGGCCTTGGCATCGGAGAGGCCTGGGCCGATGACGCGACGGCGTTGACGCCGGCCACGCTAAAAACCCTGGTCAAGGTCGCACGCGACATCTATCCGCACGATTTCCTGGCCGACAGCTACTACATCACCGCGGTCAAGCCATGGGACGGCAAAGCGGCAAAAGACCCGGCCGTCAAGGAGATGATCAATGGCGGCATAAGCCGGCTCGATCAGGACGCCCGCGACCGTCACAAGGTGCCCTACGCCGAAGTGGCGTGGGAAGCGGATCGGGTGGTGCTGCTGCAAGGCATCGAGCAAAGCGACTTCTTCCAGAAGGTCCGCGGCGATCTCATCGCCACGCTCTACAACCAAAAGGAAGTGTGGCCGAAATTCGGCTACGAAGGCTCCTCCGCCGAGCACGGCGGCTACATCAACCGCGGCTTCGCCGACATCGACTGGCTTCCGAAGGTTTAGGCGCCTCGGCAACGAACAGTCAGGGAGGAACTCAACATGGCAAAATTCGATCTGAATGACAGCGGCGTGGTCGTGATCGTAGGCTCGGGCGCCGGCGGCGGAACGCTCGGCAATGAGCTCGCGCAGAAGGGCATCAAGGTCGTCATCCTTGAAGCCGGCCCGCGCATCGAGAACCAGGACTTCGTCAACGACGAATGGGACAGTTTTACTCAGCTCGCGTGGTCCGACATGCGCACGACGTCAGGGAGCTGGCGGGTTGCCAAGGACTTCGCCAATCTTCCGGCCTGGATCGTGAAAGCGGTCGGCGGCTCGACCACGCACTGGGCCGGGGCGTCACTGCGCTTTGACGAGCACGAGTTCAAGATCAAGAGCGCCTATGGCAGCATGCCCGGCGCGAACTTGCTGGACTGGCCGATCACGCTTTCGGAAATGGAGCCCTGGTACGCCAAGGCCGAGAACAAGATGGGCGTGACCAGAACCAACGGCATTCCCGGCCTGCCCGGCAACAACAACTTCAAGGTGCTGGAAGCCGGCGCCAAGAAGCTCGGCTACAAGACCGTGCACACCGGGAACATGGCCATCAACAGCGAGCCGCGCGACGGGCGCGGATCGTGCGTGCAGATCGGATTCTGCTTCCAGGGCTGCAAGTCCGGCGCAAAGTGGTCGACGCTGTATGCGGAAATCCCCAAGGGCGAAGCCACCGGGAATCTGGAGGTCCGCCCCAACAGCATGGCGATCAAGATCGAGCACGACGCATCGGGCAAGGTGACCGGCGTGGTGTACGCCGACCAAACCGGCGCCATGCAGCGTCAGAAAGCGCGGGTGGTGGCGGTTGCCGGCAACTCGATCGAGAGCCCGCGTCTGCTGCTCAACAGCGCCTCAAGCATGTTCCCCGACGGTCTCGCCAATTCGTCGGGACAGGTTGGCCGCAACTACATGCGGCACATGACCGGCAGCGTGTATGCGACGTTCGAGAAATCGGTGCATATGTATCGCGGCACCACCATGGCCGGCATCATCCGCGATGAGGCCAAGAACGACCCGAAGCGCGGCTTCGTCGGCGGCTATGAGATGGAGACCCTTTCGCTCGGTCTGCCCTTCATGGCCGCGTTCCTCAATCCGGGCGCGTGGGGAAGGCCGTTCACGAGCGCGATAGAGTCCTATCCGCGGATGGCCGGCATGTGGCTGATCGGCGAGGACATGCCGCAGGAAACCAACCGCATTACGCTGGACCCGAAGGCCAAGGACAAATTTGGCTTGCCGGTGGCGAGCGTGCACTTCGACGATCATCCGAACGACGTCGCGATGCGCGATCACGCCTACAAGCAGGGAGCTGCGGTCTACGAGGCCGTCGGCGCCACCGTGACCTATCCAACGCCGCCTTATCCAAGCACCCACAACATGGGCACCAATCGGATGAGCGAGAAACCGAGGGACGGCGTGGTGAACAAGTTCGGCCAGACCCACGACATCAAGAACCTGTTCGTGTCCGACGGCAGCCAGTTCACCAGTGGCGCGGCCTGCAACC
The DNA here is from genome assembly GCA_049674245.1 of Bradyrhizobium sp. Taxonomy (GTDB): domain Bacteria; phylum Pseudomonadota; class Alphaproteobacteria; order Rhizobiales; family Xanthobacteraceae; genus Bradyrhizobium. The sequence goes on from JBATYU010000557.1 coordinate 3,113, forward strand.
CGACCCTGACGATCGTTTCGCTCGCGATCCGGCAGGCGGATCACATCGCAGGCGCGATGCAGAAAAAGGAGATCTGAAACGGATTCAGATTAAGGCGGCTGCGCGCCCCAAGAAAAGTGCGAAGCCGCCTTATTCAACCTGTTTCGGCAGCTATTCGGCGGCATCGAGAAGCGGCGCGGCGGCGCCGCGGAAGGCCGGAACGACAACGGCGCTCTTCGAGCGATAGATCAGGCAGGAACAGCGCAGCAGCGAAGCAAAATTCCTGACCGCGCCATGGTGATCGAGCACCTCGTTGTGCAGGGTGGTCAGAAACTTCGCGAGGCTCATGCCCTCCTTGGCGGCGATTTCCTCCAGCGTGTCCCAGAACGACATTTCCAGCCGGATCGACGTGCAATGGCCGCCGATCCGCAGCGATCGGGTGTGCGATTCGTAATCGCGTTGCGGCTGGTGCGCGAACAAATGGCACATGGCGTCCCTCCGGTCGAATTACAGTTTACCAAACGATATACCTGCTCGCGCGACCTCACAATCCCGCAACGCGCGCCCGAAGCCGGACCGAACGTCAATATCTTCAACGCGATAGTTCCGCCTCTTCCCCAGCAACCAACGGATACCGCTTTTGGCGCATGCATTTGCCGCCACACCGTCTAGAATGCGACGCACCATTCGAATCGACCCTTGAACAGCCGATGTCCGTCCGCCAGCTCCCCGAACAGGTCGTCAACCGCATCGCCGCCGGCGAAGTGGTCGAACGGCCTGCGAGCGTGGTCAAGGAACTGGTGGAGAACGCGATCGACGCCGGCGCCAGCCGGATCGAGATCTTCAGCGATGGTGGCGGGCGGCGGCGGATCGCCATCACCGACGACGGCAGCGGCATGACATCAGCCGATCTCGTGCTCGCGGTCGAGCGCCATGCCACCTCGAAGCTCGACGACGAGGATCTCTTGCAAATCCGCACGCTGGGCTTTCGCGGCGAGGCGCTGCCCTCGATCGGCGCGGTGGCAAGACTTTCCATCACCACGCGCAACTTGACCGAGCCCCATGCCTGGTCGCTGTCGGTCGAAGGCGGGGTGAAATCCGAAATCATGCCGGCGGCGCTTTCGCAAGGCACTCGCGTCGAGGTCTCTGATCTGTTTTATGCGACGCCGGCGCGCCTGAAATTCCTCAAGACCGACCGCACCGAGGCCGAGGCGATCCGCGAGGTGGTGCGGCGGCTGGCGATGGCGCGGCCTGACATCGCGTTTACATTGGCGGGCGAGGAACGCG
>JBATYU010000558.1:0-1779 GCA_049674245.1 Bradyrhizobium sp.
GTCCGCTTTACCCCCAGGAACCGACATCGTCAGTCGGACCGGCCACGTCGGAAACGTGCCATGTGCGGACATCACCAGTTTTGAGCGCACGATCAGAAGCCCCGCGGCATCGCTCGAAACGCCGAGACCGTCACCATTCCTTGAATGTCGGCTCGGTGCACCCCCCGCAGACCCAAGGAAAGGTCCAATCGGCCGTACGCTTGGCACTGTCGGGGATGTACCTGCTCCAGGCATCGGCTCGGACCGGATTGATTGACTGCCAAATGACATCAAAGGTCCCGGAAGAATTTATTTTGCCGATCATGACAGGCTTGGAAAGATGATGATTGGTGTTCATCACAACCTCGAAGCCGCTCGGTGCCTTGATTCTTTGATCGTACATGGCCTGCCGGACTGCATCTACGTCGACGGTGCCCGCTTGGACAACGGCTTGCGCCCACATCCTGAAGCCAATGAAGGTGGCTTCCATCGGATCATTTGTAGTTTTGTCTCGTTGCTCGTTGAAGTCCGCCCACATTTTGATGAACGCTTCGTTTTCTGTTGACTTGATTGATTGGAAGTAATTCCAGGCCGCCATGTGGCCGACGAGCGGGGTGGTGTTCACGCCGAATAATTCGCGCTCGCCAATGGAGAAAGCCATGACTGAAATGACGCTAGCGTCCACCTTTTGGGTTGCGAGTTCCTTGTAGAAATACGTGTTTGCATCTCCGTTAACGGTTGATATCACCGCGGTCTTTTTTCCTTCCGAACCGAAGGCCTTGATCCTCTTGATGATCTCTTGCCAGTCGGAATGGCCGAACGGCGTATAGATTGTCATAATATCCTCTGACGATACCCCCTCTGCAGCGAGATACGCGCTCAGGATCCGGTTGGTCGTGCGCGGATAGACATAGTCAGTGCCGAGCAGTACCCATCTGCGAACTTCGCCGCCTTCCTTGCTCATCAGATATCGAACGGCCGGAATGGCCTGCTGATTCGGCGCGGCCCCGGTGTAGAAAATGTTGCGCGAGCTTTCTTCACCCTCGTATTGCACTGGGTAGAAGAGTAGGCCGTTCAGCTGCTCGAAGATCGGCAGAACGGACTTGCGCGAGGCGGAAGTCCAGCAGCCGAACACGACCGCGACCTTTTCCTTCGTGAGTAATTCCCGGGCTTTTTCGGCAAAGGCGTCCCGATCGGACGCCGGATCAACGATGATCGGTTCCAGTTTCCGTCCGAGCAGCCCACCTTTCCTGTTCTGGTCGGCTATCAACATGAGAACCGTGTCTTTAAGTACTGACTCGCTGATTGCCATGGTGCCGGACAGAGAATGCAGAATGCCGATTTTGATAGTGCCTTCGTCTGCGCGAACCGTCGGACCGATGAGCACGAACCACAAAACGAACAATCCGAGCACGACAGCTCGCAGGGCCGAAGCTGACTTCATGTCGATGCCCCGACGAGCTCGAAAACGCGTGTTTCCTTGGTCATGCCCTTGGCCAGGACCGACTCCAAAGCTCTGAACTGGAAACAATGCTGAGCCCGCAAATAGACGCCTTGGCTCACAAGGATATTGGTCCCAAACTGCTTGTTCAGGCCTTCGAGACGCGCCGCCAGATTCACCGTATTGCCAAGGGCTGTGTAGTTCATTCGCTCCGTCGACCCAAGATTGCCGACGACGGCATCCCCGACGTGAATGCCAAACCGTGTGAAGAATGGCCTCAGACCCTCAGTTTCAAACTGAGAGTTGAGCTTTTCGCACGCCAGTCTGCCCGCAAGAGCTGCCCGGCAGGCTCGCTCGAC
>JBATYU010000559.1:0-2081 GCA_049674245.1 Bradyrhizobium sp.
GCGCTGTTCCTCACGCAAGGCTATGTCTACGACAGCGCAGAGCAATGCGAGGCGCGCTTCAAGGGCGAGGACCCCGGCTACATCTATTCGCGCTATTCCAATCCGACGATTGCGATGTTCGAGCGGCGGATGATCGAACTCGAAGGCGCCGAAGCGGCGCGCGCCACCGCGACCGGCATGGCCGCGGTGACGACCGCCGTGCTGGCGCCGCTGAGAGCCGGCGATCACGTCGTGGCGTCAAGGGCGATGTTCGGATCGTGCCGCTACGTGGTGGAGGATCTGCTGCCGCGTTACGGCATCGCCTCCACGCTGGTCGACGGGCTCGATCTCGACCAGTGGAGACGCGCCATGCGGCCGAACACCAGGAGCTTGTTTCTGGAGAGCCCGACCAATCCGACGCTCGACGTGCTCGACATCCCGGCGATCGCGGAGATCGCGCATGCCGGCGGCGCGCGGCTGATCGTCGATAATGTGTTCGCGACCCCGATCTGGCAAAGTCCGCTCGCGCTCGGCGCCGACGTCGTGGTCTATTCCGCGACCAAGCATATCGACGGCCAGGGCCGCTGTCTCGGCGGCGTCATCCTCTCCTCGGAAGCCTTCATTGCCGAACACATCCACAATTTCATGCGCCAGACCGGCCCGTCGATGTCGCCGTTCAACGCCTGGGTGCTGTTGAAGGGGCTGGAGACGCTCTCCGTGCGCGTGCGCGCGCAGACCGAGACCGCCGCCAAGGTGGCGGACGCGCTCGCGACCCACCCGAAAATTTCGCGCCTGCTCTATCCCGGCCGCGAAGATCATCCGCAAGCCGATCTGGTGAAGAGGCAGATGCGCGCGGGCTCGACGCTGGTCGGGTTTGAGGTCAAGGGCGGCAAGGCCGGCGCATTCCGCTGCCTCAACGGCTTGAGGATCTCGCGGATCTCCAACAATCTCGGCGACGCCAAGAGCCTCGTCACCCATCCCGCCACCACGACGCATCAGCGGCTAAAGCCGGAGGCGCGCGCCGAGCTCGGCATCAGCGAAGGTTTTATTCGCTTCTCGGCGGGGCTCGAGCATGCCGATGATCTGATCGAGGATCTCTTTGCAGCGCTGGAGCGGGTTTGAGTTAGAGGGCGAATAGCGAGTGGCGAATAGCGAATGGAAATCTTCGCTATTCGCTATTCGCTACTCCCTATTCGCCCACGTCACATCGGCCTGTAGGTCTGCACGTTGGAGGGCACGTTGACGCCGAGCTTGATCTGGCCGACCGACTTGATGATGTCGTCGCCGAGCAGCTGGGCGAAGCAGGCATAGCCCCAATCGTTCATATGCAGCCCGTCGGCAATGACAAAGCTGTCGATCGGAATCGCCTGCTTCTCATGCCAGTCGCGCATCACCTCGAAGCGCGGGAAAATACCGACGTGACGGAGAGCGGCGATCCGGCCGAGCAGCGTCACGATCCGGCTTGCACTCTCGGCGCGTTCGGTGATCCGCGGCGAATATTGCGGATCGACCAGCACGACGTCGGCGCCTGAAGCCTGGATGCGCGCGACGCCTTCTTCCACGAGCTTGGCGGTCTCGGCGGGATCGAGGTTGCGCAGCACGGCATTGGTGCCGACCTGCCAGATCACGAGATCCGGATGCACGTCGATGACCTCCGCCTGCAGCCGCTTCATCATTTCCGGCGCGTCATCGCCGCCCTTGCCGCGCGTGACGACGGTGATGTCGGCGGTCGGATATTGCCGGCGCAGTTGCGCTGCCAAGCGATTGGGATAGGTGAATTCGGGGGAGCTCGTGCCGAAGCCCACGGTCGACGACGAACCGAAGGCGACGATCACGACCGGTTGACCCGCGGCGAGCTTGCTCGCGACATGGGGCAGCGATCCCAAGGATTGGGCGCCGCCCTTCGGCGGCAAACAAGGCACCCGGCTAAAGATGTCGTTGGCCGATCTCGCGACCTGCTTGACCGTGTCGATCGCTTTCGCGGTGAGGCTCTTTTGCTCCGGTGGTTTGGTCTGGTCGGCGGACGCTGTGCCCGTCGTAACCGATGACTGCGGCGCGGCCGTCTTGGTGTCGGATGGCGCGGCTGTTGGCGCGGCCCGAGC
>JBATYU010000560.1:0-1880 GCA_049674245.1 Bradyrhizobium sp.
ACTGGGAGCGATCGGTTCCAGACGTCGCCGACGCCTCACGGTCGCCAGACCCGTCGACGGTGCGACGGTGGGCCGGGCACTTACTGCAATTGGGAACCCTGCTGGCGGCGAAGTTCTGGCAGGCTACCGGCTGGAACACCTCGACTCCACCCACCATCCTTGCCTGGGATTGGACCTCGATCTCCCGTATTCTGCCCCTGGAGGCAAGAAGTCCATGATTTGCCAGGCCATCGCCAAGTTGAAACAGCAGGTTCCTCTGCTGGACTATCTGCAAGCTCTTGATTGGCAAGTGACCCGACAACTGAGCCGCGGTCGATTAATGGGACTGTGTCCGCTACACGCCGATCACAAGCCAAGCTTTCTAGTGGACCCCAGCAAGAGCCTGTTCTACTGTTATGGCTGTGGTCGCGGCGGTGACGTGATCCGCTTTGCCGAACTGTATCATCAGGTGAAGTTTCCACGAGCGCTATCGCTGCTCCATCAATGGCGTGGGTTGTCGCCGTTGCTGCACGAAGCGGCAGGTTTCTATCGCATGCAGTTACACCGCCACAGCGAGGCGGTTGCCTATCTGTATCAACGCGGAATCCGCTCCCCGGAACTGATCGAGCATATGCAGATCGGCTACGCGCCCGGTGGCGGCTGTTTGCGAGGCTGGTTGACCCAGTTGGGCTATCCGCTTCAGGCGTTACAGCAAGCCGGTTTGGTTACTGCCGTGGGCTACGACGCCTACACCCATCGCGTGGTGTTTCCGCTGGAAGGTAACCTCTACGGCCGTAGCCTGTCGGCTTCGGCGATACCTCATCGTTTTTTGCCGGGCGCCAAAGGCGGTTTGTACGCATGGCAGCAAGCCCGCCGATATCCGGCAGTCATTCTCGTCGAGGGCTTGTTCGACTACGCCGTGTTGTGCCAGGCCGGTTTTCACAACGTCACCTGCTCGCTGGGAACCCATCTCAATGCCCGCCAGTTCCGGCAACTGTGCGACGGTCCCCGAACGGTCTATCTGGCCTTGGATGCCGATCCCAACGGCAGCGGCCAGCAAGCGGCACAGTGTCTCTCACAACGTCTCCGGGAACGTGGTATCACTGCTTGTCACGTCTCTCTACCCGAGGGCCACGATCCCAACAGTTTCTTTACCGCCGGCGGCGACGCCCGCCAGTTCCAGGCTTTATTGGAGGCCGCCCAATGAGAAAGTTTCGCGTGCTTCATCAACCCACGTCTGCAGCCCGCAGCCCCTTCCGCATCGTCGAGGAGCCATCCGGCCGCGAAGTGGAATGGTCGAATCGCTTCCTCGATCGAGAGTGCCTCAGGCGCGTCGCCGATCTCACCCTGCGCACCTATGCCAATGGGTTGCTCCACTTTCAGCGCTGGTGGGAGAGCGTCCACCATACGCCCGAGATCACCGAAGACGCGCTCTCCGAGGCCACGCTTCTGGAGTATGTTCGGTTTCAGTCAAGCCAACAACCCCCGCTTTCCGGATCGACCATCAACGAGCGCGTGGCGATTGCCGATCGCGCGCTGCGGGCGCTGTTTCCGGCTGCTCCTGGTCAGATCGCCTCCGGCTTTCAGGTCACTTACTGGCGCCGCGCCCCCATGGGCCTCGGCCGCCAGCGGCCCACCCTCAGCCGGGTGCGCGTGAAAACCCCGAAACGAACCATCGTCCCCTTGTCGGTGGACGAGGTGGCGAGCTTCTGGTCCAGTTTCCGCTCCTCGCGCGATCTGGCCATTGTCGGTCTGATGCTGTTGCAGGGACTCCGCTCCCGCGAGGTGCTGCATCTCAATCGTGACGATGTGCTGTTGCCCGAAGCCCAAATCCGCGTCCACGGCAAAGGCAATAAGGGGCGAATCCTTCCTCTCGCCCCGGAAGCCGTGCAACTCCTCGA
>JBATYU010000561.1:0-3669 GCA_049674245.1 Bradyrhizobium sp.
GTTTCCGGTTCGGCCTATCTGTTGACTCCACCTTTCGGCAACGGAGTGCCTCACTAGCCTTGCCGACGACATGACCTAATACGCCCTCTGCTGACTTCTGCCCCGCGGTCAGGATGCCTCGCGGCATAGACAGCGGTGCCCACTGTTTTCTTGTCTTGCGCCTCGATCGCGGCGCTGGCTGTTTCGAACAATATTCCGCCGGGGTAGCGTCTGCCCTCGCCATCATCGAATACGTTTGTGTAGGCGGTAAAGATTCGCATAAATAGCTCCGTGCACCATTTGGTTATCAGGCCCTACGATGTGCAACGTCTCATGCTTCACGGCGAGAGGCCTTTAGAAACAGCAGCTCCGCTACCGGCGCGGCGTTGGTCACCCACTTTTGCAGTTCATGGATGTGCCTAAACCCGTCATTCAACTGTGAACATTCCAAAATCGCCGTCATGATCATACTTGGCTCCGGATCGCGTCCATACAGCCGTTTGAAATCGCGATCGCTTTTGGTGAAGAATAGGAACGCGTCATCACTCGGAAATCGGCGGACGGCGAAGTGCGCAATCAAATTGCGAAGTCCGCGCCGTTCGACGATCTGATTTAGCGCCATCCTATTGGGATCAGACCAATCAAGCGACAGGACGGCCTCTTCGGCTTCCGAAATATTTAGCTTGCGCACCCTTCCTGTCCAAGCATCACTGAGACTGTTCGCATTGCCCGCCGCTTCGACGATCCGGCGTATGCTGACATCAATGTAGCTGAAGAGAACAATGATCTTGCCAAATTGCGTGTAGTCGCTCTCTTTCGGCGTCGGCCAGTCAATCCATCCCGCGTCAGTAGCGGTGTCAACGATATCTTGGAGATATCGCAGGCGCGGTGTTTCAGTATTTGGCGGTAATGCCATCGTTGTCCTCTTGGGTTCGCTATTGGTGGCGGTTCAGGGCGCGCATGATGCCGATCCGCGCGGTGCCGGACGGCATATCGGCCGGCGATGATCCGGTGCTGCTCGACAGCGCGTAAGGGCTCGCGGTCATTTCCGCCCGGCATTCCGAACAGGTGGTCCCCAAGAAGACCACAATCGAGAGCAATGAGCTGTGAACGGCGCGCGTGCCGGCGGCGACCTCGCTGGACCGATCGGCGCCACAGTCGGAGCAGCCGGTCAATGCGGGACTGGAAATCCGGAATGCCTAATAACCTCGGTGCGGGGCCAGCGTGTACCGTCGGTCGTCGTACCCAAGCAGGTCTTGATTGGTGAGCCACTCGGTGTTCCCATGAGGGAACAAACCTTGCGAGGAGGCCAGCTGAGGGGCCTTGGGAACGCTTTCGGGTCAGCTGAAACCGCAAAATCCCGTAGAGTTATGGATGTTTTTGAAATAGTCTCAGTCCAACAATTGCGCTGAAAGCTAATTGTTACCAGCTTTTCGGGTATTTATTGCGGGGCTGGCTCTACTTCGCTCATAACGATGCTTTGGGCTTATAACGATGCTTGGCAAGTTGAGGCCAAGAACAGCCAAAGATTTCACTGACGATGCGATGAACCGCTGGTCGGGAGTTTGAACCGTATTCATCGCCGCGCACGTTGGGGCGTGGAGGAGCCTTTCGGAGGCTTGATGACGATGGTTGACTTAACACCTGTCGAGGAAGCGCAGATTCCGCACGGTCCTTATGGAGACTTGCCACGACCGATCTACGAAGTGCGTTCTCAGCCGCAGGTCGACGCTGCCGTCGGAAGGACCGGTTGGGGAGTCGGCCGGCTGCCTCGGCGATCAATCGTTTTCGTGATCTCCGCAGCCGCTGCGACTACATCTATCATTATTTATTTCGGTATGATTGGAGTTACGAGCCGCGAATTTATGCCGATTAGAGAGGCAATTGATGAAGATGCAACCGCGGAGCTGCAGCAGGAGCGCAAGAAGACTGCGGCGCTGACAAACGAACTGATTGCCGCACGTCGCGACTACTTGCAGATAATCGCGGCGTTATCAAACAAGGCCGGCGACGAAACGGCCCAGCTCAGAAAGACGGCTGAAGCCGCAACCGCGGCGCTGCAGGAGGAGCAAAAAAAGACCGTGGCGCTGACGAACGATCTGGCCACCGCACGGCGCGACTTGGAAACCAAGGCTGCGCAATCGGCCAAGGCCGGCGACGAAACGGCTCAGCTCAGAAAGACGGCTGAAGCCGCAACTGCCGCGCTGCAGGAGAAGCAAAAAAAGACCGTAGCGCTGACGAACGATCTGGCCACCGCACGGCGCGACTTGGAAACCAAGGCTGCGCAATCGGCCAACGCCAACAACGAAACGGCCCAGCTCAGAAAGACGGCGGAGGCCGCAACTGCGGCGCTGCAGGAGGAGCAAAAAAAGACCGTGGCGCTGACGAACGATCTGGTCACCGGACGGCGCGACTTCGAGACAAAGCTGGCCTTGTCGAGCAAGGCGGACGACGAGGCGGCCCAGCTCACCGCGGAGCTGCAACGGGAGCACCAAAAGACCGCTGCGCTGACGAGCGAACTGGTCACTGCGCGCCGCGACTTCGAGACAAAGCTGGCATCATCGAGCAAGGCGGCCGACGAGGCGGCCCAGCTCAAAAAGTCAGCGGAGAGGATGACGGCGGAGCTGCAACAGGAGCGCGACAGGGCCGAGGCGGCGTCGCGCGAACTGGCAATGGCCCGTGAATCGGCGCAGCGCGCGATTGATACGCGCACTACGCTTCAGCGTACTGCGAATAGCCAGATCGCCCAGGTGACGCAAGCTGTAGAAGCGTCCGATTCGAAGCAGCCAGCGGCCGAGGTGTCGAAAGGCGATGTGGAAGGGGCCAAGTTGATCGTTCGTGCCAGGGCGCTGCTCGGTCAGGGAAACATCGCCGCGGCGCGGATTGTGCTCGAGCGCGCTATCGAGATGGGCAGCGCACAGGCAAGCTTCACGCTCGCGGAGACGTATGATCCTGTCATTCTCTCGGCATGGGGGACGTACGGAACGCGCGGCGATGCGACGAAGGCGCGCGAGCTCTATGCGAAGGCCCATGCCGGCGGCATTCAGGAGGCGAAGGATCGATTGAACGCGTTGCGGTAGTGAGAGGATGACTTTTTGGCATTCACGCATCGGGCTGACGGGCAGCGATGGCCGCTGGTTCAGAATTTGTGATCGAGAGGGAGTTCAGGGATGAACACGCTTCTAAGACCGCGCTTGTTGCTCCTGCTCGCCGCGTTGGTGCCGGTCACTTTGATGCTTCAGCCAGCCAATGTGGATGCGCAGACGCGGAGCGTCCGCCCGCCGCAAGCCCCCTCAGCGCACACGACGGAAAAAGAGAAGATCAACGCCTGGACCGTCGGCCTCGCCGGCGGCTTACTTGAGGGTGCGCCTATTCGGTTGGCGGCGGAGATGGCCCGCATCGTCGACGACGGGCCAAACCTGCATGTCTTGCCGATCGTCACAGGTGGTCCCACGGAAAATCTGAATTCGCTGCTTTATCTGCGGGGCGTAGATATGGCGATCATCAGTTCCGACTCGCTCGAAGAGTACAAGATTCAAATGCCGCAGATACAGAGCCGCATCAGCTACCTGCTCAATCTCTTCCCGTCGGAGGTGCACGTGTTCGTTCGGCCGGAGATCCAGAGCCTGCAGGACCTCGCCGGCAAGAAAGTGAATTTTAACACCCAGGGCACGGCCGCCGCCTATTCAG
>JBATYU010000562.1:0-4210 GCA_049674245.1 Bradyrhizobium sp.
TCTCGCCGCATGTTTTGCGCGAGTTTTGCTTTGAATTCCTGCCCCTGAGAGATCAGAGGGCGCAGGGAATACCGGGCGCCCGAAGCACCCGCAGCCTCGCGTGCGAAATAAAAAAGCACACGAGTTAATCACCACAGGTTCACCGGAACAATCCGACTTTCCCTGCGCTGGTTTTAACGCCTATAACGTGCTCTCCCCGGTCACCGGGCTCTTTTGCCACCGTCGCCTGCGCTTCTTATCGCAGACTTGACTCCAGCGTCGGGAAGACAGGACCACACGCCTTGGCCGTCCGCAGGGTAGCGCCTTCGTCTTTGGCGCCGCCTGCGTCCATCGCATCCCGCCCCGCGGCCGTGACGATCGCGTGTCGCCCCTCTGAGGGACGGGACCAAATCGCTATAGTGCTGATTTTACCTGGCCGTCAAGTGAAAATTACGAAATTCAGAACTAGCTGGGAGCGGGGGGGGGGATGGCACCCAAGGTCGGCGCCGCCAAAGATTGTTTTCCCCGGTTGTCGCGAATTGATACAGAGAGCCGGTGCAGGATTTTTCGCAAGCAGCTCGTTCCGCGCTCGCCCTGGTCGGCGGCCTCGACCCGGAATTCATCGGCATCGTCGGACTTTCGCTCGGCGTCAGCCTGTCGGCCAGCGTGATCGCGATGCTGATCGGCGCACCCTTCGGCGGCGTGCTTGCCGTCGCCCGGTTTCCCGGCCGGCAAACCATCATCGTGCTCGCCAATGCGCTGCTTGGGCTGCCGCCGGTGGTGGTCGGGCTCACGATCTATCTGTTGCTGTCGCGCTCAGGCCCGCTCGGTTTTGCCGGACTGCTGTTCACGCCTGCTGCGATGATCATCGCGCAGGTCGTCCTGACGACGCCGATCGTGACCGCTCTGGTGCATCGCCTCGCCGCCGTGCTGTGGTCGGAATACGCCGACCTGATGCGCATCGACGGCCTGTCGAAAGCGCACAGCATCCTGGAGCTGTTCGTGATCGGCAGAAGTTTCTTGTTGACGGCCTTCCTTGCCGCGTTCGGCCGCGCCATCGCCGAGGTCGGCGCGATCATCATGGTCGGCGGCAACATCAGGGGGTTTACCCGCACCATGACGACCGCGATTGCGCTCGAGACCGGCAAGGGCGAGCTTCCCCTGGCGCTCGGTCTCGGTCTCGTGCTGATCGTGATCAGCGTGCTCGTCAGCGCCACCGCCTTCCTGCTCAACGCCTGGGCCGACCGCCGATGATTGCGGTCTAGCGCACCGCCCCCTTGTGCCCGACGCAAAAGTTGTCGTCATTTCCATCGTCGCCTATCCTTCTCTCAAAATGCCTCCGATCAACTCGCCGTGTTGCGTCCGCCATAATGACACAGTGCTTGTTGTTCGGGTGTCCTAAGGTAGGAGCGGCATGATGAAGCACAGCGGAAGCTGCCATTGCGGCGCGATCCGAGCAGAACTTCGGACCGAAAGGCAACCGCAAGAGCAAGTTATCGGTGCCTGCCAGTGTTCGTTCTGCCGGAAACACAACGCCCGAACCTTCTCCGACCCGAAAGCATTTGTGACCTTGACGGCTCATGAACCGGAGCATTTGCGACGCTACGAGTTTGGGCTCAAGACGTCAGAACAGATCATATGCGGCCGATGCGGTGTTTATGTCGCGATGACGATCATCGACGCTGAACGCGTCTTGAGTGTTATCAACATTGACGTTCTCGACGATCGCGCCTCGTTCAATCGCGAACCACAGCCCCGCGACTACAGCGCGGAAGATCGCGCCGAGCGGATCGAACGACGCAAAGCGCGCTGGACCCCGACCGCCCTGATCGGCTGGCCCACGTCCGCTTCCAATTAAGCGGAGCGCTTCTGCCATGTCGGCGTGTCGCGAGCGAAGACCGGCTTCCGCCCCGCTATCCAAGTGCGGGGCAGGTTTTTTCCGGATCATGCCCTAGTCTTACTGCGTCATCAAATCCTCATGGTGAGGAGGCGCGCATGCGCCGTCTCGAACCATGAAGCCCGGTGCCCATTTCCGGGCTTCATCCTTCGAGACGCTTGGCTCACGCAAGCTCCTCAGGATGAGGGATAAAGCCGGTTATGACTCAGTAAGACTATCGCGCGTCAGGAAAGAACAATTGCTCGCCGCCGACCTTGTAAGCGGCGATGGTGTTCTGCCCGTCGGGCGAGACGAGCCAGCCCACGAAGGCCCCGCCCTCTTTGACCTTGACGCTTGGATGCTTTTTCGGATTGACCAGCATCACGCCATATTGGTTGAACAGCCGCTTGTCGCCTTCGACGAGGACCGCGAGATCGCCGCGGTTCTTGAACGCCAGCCAGGTGCCGCGATCGGACAGCACGTAAGCGTTGTCCGCGGACGCCATGTTGAGCGCGGCCCCCATGCCCTGCCCGATCTCGCGATACCAGGGGCCTTTTGCTTTATCGATATCGATCCCGGCATCCTTCCAATAGCGCAGCTCGGCCGCATGGGTGCCGGAGCGGTCGCCGCGCGAGATGAATTCCGCCTTGGCGGCCGAGACGGCGCGAAGCGCCGCCGTGACATCCTTGCCGCCGCCGATATGCGCGGGGTCCGACTTCGGGCCAACGATGACGAAATCATTGTACATCACGTTGAACCGGCGCACCCCAAAACCCTCGGCCATGAATTTCTCTTCAGCCGCCCGGTCATGGACGAACACCACGTCGGCGTCGCCACGCCGGCCGATGTCGAGCGCCTGGCCGGTCCCGACCGCCACGACCTTCACCTTGATGCCGGTCTGTTCGGTGAATTTTGGCAGCAGGAAACCGAACAGCCCCGACTGCTCCGTCGACGTGGTCGACGCGACCACGATCGATAGGTCTTGCGCGAAAGCGCCGCCATCAACGAGCAGCGCGACGATGGCAGCAAGCCAGAACCATTGGCGCTTCATGTCAGCAAAATCCGCACTATCTATTCGTGGTGGAAATGGTGGCGATCCATTGGCTTGTCGCCGTAACCGCGCAACTCGGCGTAACGCTGCATCTGATCGGGTGTAAGTATCCTTACCGTCGCAAGGTGATACTTGAGGTGAGTCTCGCGGAGCGCTCCCTGTGTCATGGCAACTTCGGCCGTGGCCGCTTTGAGAATTTCGGGCGTGATGGCGTGAGTGGCGAACTGCCTGTCAAGATTGGCCTCTTGCTCGATAAGCCGTGAACCCAGAGGTAGGGCTTCCGCCTTCATGGAATCGAACAAGCGTTGAACCTGCGCGCGTTGATCTGGCGAAAGATCGAGCTTGTCGGCGAGCTCAAGGACATGCGATGGACCCGGATATCCGTTCAATTCGGCCGCCAGCGCCAATCCCATGCCGCGCCCAGCCTGAAGGTCGGCAATTTGCTGCTCGGACAAAGCCTTGATCGGTCGAGCCTCCATTCCGGCGTACGGCGCTTGAGCAATCGACGCACTCGATACCAGCATGAGCGCGAAGGCAAAGGTTATTCGGGTCATAACTGCCTCCTTCAGACGGGAGCGACCCCGTCGCACTCCTTAGCACGGCCACGGGCTTAAGGCTCCCTACAACGTCTCTTGCTTGTGGCCGCATTCCTTGCAGGCGAACTTGACGCGGACCTGCCCCCTCGCCGCCTGGACGCGGTTGGGCGCGCCGCATTTGCCGCAAGTTGCCTCGATCCTGGTATTGCCCTGCTTGACGACGATGGCCTTCTTTTCCATGGTTTCGCGGATCAGGCGCTCGGCCTCCTCGCGCATCGACTGCTTCGACATCTGAGCGCACCTGCCCTGAAAACCGGTGCCGCCTTATAGCACCGACATCGCGTCTTGCGACCAGCCTCTCGCAAAAAATAGTTCCGAAAGCCGCATTGTTTCTTGAGCTCGCTTCGGATTCGAATTTCATTCGAAGCTTTTGTTGCGGGGTTCGAGATCAGGTTACATCGGTAACAAAAATGCCTGTTGAGCGACGCCGCGCGGCCAACGCGTTGTCTAAATTTTAATTTAATCAACATCTGTCGCGCGAAGTTGAGCAACAGTGATGTCGAGGAACGTAGCGTTCCGCCGGAGCGATTGCCACCTCACGATGAGTATCGAGGTTGGGAGCGATATCTCTGACGGAGAGTGCTTATGTTACGAAAGACAGTGATCGCGTTGTTGGCAGTTGCAGCCGTTGGCCTGGCTTCACCGACCATGGCGTTGGCGCGCGGGGGCGGAGGTGGCGGTGGCGGCGGCCACGGCGGTGGTGGCGGC
>JBATYU010000563.1:0-1571 GCA_049674245.1 Bradyrhizobium sp.
GCCAACCGTAGCTCGTGTAAGGGTTACCGGGTCCGTAATTCTGGCAGTTTGCGTTCGGATAGAACTGGGCGCACCAGCCTGGATTGTAAATTACGTGCTGCCCCGAAGCCGGGCTGGCAAGCGCGAATAGCAGGGCGATAGCGCCAAGTATTGCCGGTCTCGTCATAGCGGTCTCCTTAGTTTCCGGCTTTAACGGTGGTTGATTGTAAACGTTCCATTTCGGGCGCCGGGTGAGAGCGGGCATGCGCCATTGAAGCGCGGCCCGAGCGAACCGGCAAACGCTTGGAAAAGAATGGAGACACCGTCTGTCGCGGTTTCTCCCGGGGATGTATATGAGCTGATCAACCAACAATCCTGACGGGAAATCTGATGCGTCTCCTTTCGCTTTTTCAAACGGCCGACGGTGGATGGCATTGGGTGTCAATTTTGGCGGTCGCCGGCTGGCTAGCCACCGGCGCCATTATCTTTGCTACCCTCGTTGTTAATCGAAATGACAGAGTGAAGCAGGGATCATGGGAGTTTTCAAAAGAGCAAGTAACGAACTTTGGTGCGAGCCTGAAAGACGCAGTCAAGGGCAAGATCGCCATCGAGTACACAAAGGCCGATGAAAAGCGCGCTCGTGATTTTGCTCTAAAGCTCAAAGCAATTTTTGAATCTTCCGGATATGACGTCTGGGGCTATATGCCGGCCTTCATCCAATCGAGCGGCGATCCGGTAACCGGAATCCAAATCGGGATCAAAAAAGGTCAGCCCTCGGATATCGTTGGAGGCTTTATACAGCGCGCATTTCAGAAGATTGGCTTCGATGCGCAAGGTGTAGTCAGAACCGATAACAATTACGAAGATGACAGAGCGGTTATATTGGTCGGCATAAAGCCGTAGACCGTCAGCTCCCTACGGCGCGAAGGCCGCCCGTGAGGGCTTGTCGCTAGAAGTCGCTGTCTCTGAGGACTATTACGGGTTGCCCCTCGTGAGGCCAATCTTCGATTTTGCCGTCATCAAATTTTGTATTTGCGGCCTGTTCAATGCGGTCACGATTCTTGTCGAATATAGAAAGAGATCCGTCGACGTCGCGCACCTCGCGGGGATCAATCCCTGACAAGGCTTCATGAGTTACAAAAATGCGCACAGGACGAACGGGTCCTATGTCTTCAACTACCATCCAAAACCCGACCGCCTTTTTGTCAAAATCAAAAATGCGCTCTTCCGAGGCTCGCTTAAGCATATTCATTTCCCCTTCGCCTTCAGCCCCTGATCATCGGCATGGCGAGCCGACAACCCTTTTTTTCGGCCATCGCGCCCCTTCAAGGTAAGGCCCAGCCTTTTGGCCGTTCGTTCAATTGTCTTGATCGAGGTCCTAAGTGCTGCGGCAGCTTCCTCCAAGGTGGCTGAGGCTGCTGCCATTTGAATTAGCTGCCGATCTTCTCTTAAGGAAAAACTGCCCCTGCGATTCTTCGCCATCTAATTTGCGGCCTTCGCCTTCAGCCCGAGCTCGACCAGGCGGCGGATGGCCTCGGAGCGGTAAGGCCGATTTGCCCGAAGCGGTCGCAGACGGAGCTAGTTGCCGAAAG
>JBATYU010000564.1:0-3935 GCA_049674245.1 Bradyrhizobium sp.
CCGCATCAGCGCCACTCGTCAACGGCACCTCCGCGTCCACCGCATCCCGCCCTACGTTTCGTGACGATCGCGATACGCCCCTCTTGTGAGGGCGGGATGGCGTGAGTCGTAGATTTGATTTGCCCGACGGCACAAGCGCGACCGCCTGCTACAAAGTAACACGACGGGCAATTTTCGCACGGCTAATATCTGCAAATTGCCCGTCGGGCATTCGCTGTCCCGTCTGGCGGCCGCAGCGCCGCCAGAGGACGGGTCGTCCGGCGCGACCCATCGACACCGGCTGCGGATGCCACCTCTGGTATTGTTGACGATTTGGTGTTTCAGGCGGTGTGCAGGCCGAGCAGGGATTTCGGCTCAAGAAATGCCTCCATCCCGAAGTCGCCGTATTCGCGGCCGATGCCGGATTGCTTGAAACCGCCAAAGGGTGCCATCGGCTCGTGGGCCAGCGTGTTGATCAGCACGCGACCGGCGACAATCCGGTCAGCCACCCGTCGCGCGCGATCCGTGTCGCCAGACAAGACATACGCTTGCAGGCCGTAGACCGTGTCGTTGGCGATGGCGATCGCCTCTTCGTCTTCCGTATAGGGAATGATCGACAGCACCGGCCCGAAGATCTCCTCGCGTGCGATAGTCATGTCATTGCGGACGTTGCTGAACAGCGTCGGCCGCACGAACCAGCCGTCGAGCCCGTCCGGCCTGCCTTCGCCGCCGGCGAGCAGCGTGCCCTCGTCGATACCGATACGGATATAATGTTGAACGCGATCCCATTGCTTCTGGCTGACCATCGGGCCGACCGTTGTTTCCGGATCGCGCGGATCGCCGGTTTTGACTTGTCCGACCGCCGCCTTCGCAAGCTCCTCCACCTCGCCGAGCCGGCTCCGAGGCACGAGGACGCGTGTGCCGGCGATGCAAGCCTGTCCGCTGTTCATGAAGCCCGCACCGAGGGCCAATGGAATTGCCTGCGCCAGATTGGCATCGTCTAGAATGACGGTGGGAGACTTGCCGCCGAGTTCGAGCGTGATCCTCTTCATCGTCTCCGCGCCGGCGCGCAGGATCGCCTTGCCGACCGCGGTCGAGCCGGTGAAGGAGATCTTCGCGACATCGGGATGGCTGGTGATCTCGGTGCCGACCACCTCGCCCCGGCCGGTGACGATGTTGAACACGCCGGCTGGTAATCCGGCCTCATGCAGCGCTTCGGTGACGACCTGCGTCTGGATCGCGCTCATCTCGCTCGGCTTGACGACCGCCGTGCAACCGGCAGCGATAGCGGCAGCGAGCTTGCCGCAAATGAAGCCGGCGTCGCTGTTCCAGGGCGTGATGAGGCCGGCGACACCCAAGGGCTCCATCACCACCTCGGCCATGCCGACGCGCCGCGTAAAGCGATAGCCCTCCAGAACCCGGACCATATCGAGCAGGACATTCGCCGGGTGGTCAGCCATGAAACCGGCACGCGAGACGGGTGCGCCATACTCTTCGACGATTGCTTCCAGCAGTTCCTCCCGACGCGCTTTCATGGTGGCGTACATCCGCCGCAGCAGGGCGATGCGTTCGGCCTTGCTCGTGCGCGAGAAGGCCGGGAAGGCGCGCTTGGCGGCAGCGATGGCGGTGCGTGCGTCCTCCTCGTCAGCGAGGCGTACCCGGCCGATTACCCGCGCCGTCGCAGGATTGTGCAGGTCGAACAGCTCGGTCCCATGCGGTGTGACGAAACTGCCGTCGATATAGATCTTGTCGATGAGGCGCATGGCACTCTCTCCCAGAGAACGGTGGATGAACCGGGAGATAGGGCACTGTTGTTGGCGCGATAAGGTGTATAATTATGCATGAAGTGGTGCAGAAATCTGGACAATGCGGTCATCGGGACTGGTCGAACTTGATGCGGTGCTGGCGGTGGCGCGCCACCGCGGCTTCCGCGCGGCTGCAACCGAGCTCGGCATGTCGCGCTCGGCGTTGAGCCATGCCATCGCCGCGCTGGAGGCGAAACTCGGCGTGCGCCTGTTCCACCGAACGACCCGAAGTGTCTCGCTGACCGAGACCGGTGAGCAGTTCGTTTCCGGCGTTGCTCCGGCGCTCGGCCAGATCAGAGAAGCGATGCAGCGGGCGGGAAGTCATCGCGAGACGCCGGCCGGCACGCTGCGTATCAACACATCAGCGGGCGCGGCGCGGCAGATGGAGCCGATCGTGTTCGAGTATCTGCGCCGATATCCCGACATGACGGTCGACATCGTCACTGAAGGACGACTGGTCGACATTGTTGTCGATGGGTTCGACGCCGGCGTGCGGCTGGCTGAACTGGTGCCGCGGGACATGATCTCCGTGCCGCTGGGGCCCGACCAACGTTTCGCAGTCGTGGGATCGCCCGCCTATTTCGAGCACTATCCGAAGCCGCGCACGCCCGCCGATATCTCCCGGCATCGCTGTATCCGCAGTCGACTGCCGAGCGGAGGCATCTATCGTTGGGAGTTCGAGCGCCACGGCGAAGCGCTGGCGATTGATGGTGAAGGTCCGCTGATCCTCGACGAGCCCAATTTAATGCTGGCGGCGGCCCGGGCCGGGTTCGGCCTTGCCTATCTCAGCGAATGGAATGTCGCGGCCGACCTCGCGGCCGGCTCGCTTGTTCGCGTGCTGGAAGAATGGACACCGCCCTTTCCAGGCCTGTCTCTCTATTATCCCGGACGTCAGCATGTACCCGCCGGGTTGCGCGCTATGATCGACCTGATCCGAGCAAGGGCATTGATGTGAAAAACTTGTCGGCGTTGCGCGACGTGTAATCAAACGGAAAAACGCGCCCTCGGGCTACAAGACCGGTGAAATGAATTCCGCCTAGCACTGTGAAGGCCTGGTTGTACAACCGCTTTTGGCGCGAAGCGGACATTCGCCAAGACATCACGCTCGGCATGTGTTGACAGCGGAAGTGGGAGTCCTGCTAGCGTGATGACCCGAACTTCGAATAAGTCGGTTCGGTATTCACGATTTGAGAACAGGACGAGGGGGGAGCAACGGTCATCATCGTTCTACTGATGGCTGGGTTTTCCCGCCGGGGCGATCAACGTAGCAGCGCTCGCCGCTGCTACCGAGCAGATGACTGCGCCCATCGCTGCGGCGACACCAAAAGCTGAAACCAACGCAGGTCCGGATGACGCTATCACAGGCCCGATAAGGGATGTAGTAACCAATCCGCCAGTACGCGCTACTGCGCTGTTCAGCCCGGATGCTGCACCCGTGTGGTGGCTGTCGACGGACATCAACACTGCTGTCGTGAGCGGGGCGACCGCACCAGCCATTCCCAAAGCAATCACGACCATCGCGGGAAATACCCCGAGCCAATAGCTTGTGTCCGATCCGATCTGCACCGCCAGGAGAAAGCCAGCCGCAACGATGACCGGTCCTGTGATCAACAGCCATCGTGGACCCACCTTGGCCGCGAAACCACCGGCGGCAGGCGATGCCACGGCGATTACCAGCGGCAGGGGCAGGAGCGCAGCGCCGGCCTGCGTCGCGGTGTATCCGCCCGCTTGAATCAACACGTAGGGCACCAGTACGAACAACCCGCCGAGAGCGCCGTACAGCAGGAGTGTCAAAAGCGTGAGGCCGACGAAACTCGGGGACCCGAACAACGCGAGCGGCATCATGGCCCTGTCGCCAAGCCGTCGCTCCGCAGACAGGAACAGGAGCAAGAAGATCAAGCCCGTTCCGAGGACGACGAAGGTGGAAGGCGACCAGGCCCGACCGGATCCTTCGGTCAACGCCCAGGTCGCAAGACCCAAAGCAGCCGTAACCAGCGCTGCACCTAACCAGTCAAGACTGCCGGCTGTGTCGTCGACGTCCCTGTCGACATAGCGGGACGCCAGCACGATCGCAGCTACAGACAGCGGAACGTTGATCAGAAAGGCAAGGCGCCAGCTGCCGGCATCGATGAGCCACCCGCCAAGGACAGG
>JBATYU010000565.1:0-6251 GCA_049674245.1 Bradyrhizobium sp.
GGCCAGGATCGCGGCGGCCGTAACGTTGTAACGGCGCGCCAGTATTTCCAGCGTATCGCTGGTGCCGACAATGATGGTGGTGCCGCCGCCGTGATTTGGCGTTTGCCTCGCAGCGATCGAACGCGGCGGCACGCTGGCGGTGGTCTCAAGCTGCGGCCCGGCCGGCGGCACATAGGAGACTAGCTCCCGCCCTCGGTCGGACACGCCGGTGCTGGCGGCCGGATAGGACCGGGGTTCTGCGACCGCGGGCGGCGGCAGGGCCGAGGAACGGTAGTATGGGGACTGCGGGTAGTATGGGGACTGCGAGCGGGCATATGGCGGCGGCTCGTCGCGCTCGACGGCCGGGGGCGGCCCCCAGCCCCTGGGTTCCGGTTGCGAGGCAAAAGGATTGGAAAAAGGATTGGAAAAGGAATTGGAACGGGGGTCTTGCGAGAGCCGCGTTGACATGTCGGCACTGCAGCCGGCACAACCAAACGCGATCAGCGCCAGCGCCGCGACATGCGGTACGCGGCGCGAGCAAAGCCACTCGACAATACCGGACATGGTTACTCACTTGTACGCAACAAACTGCGATTTTGAGTAAACACGGCCCCAGTAAATAACCGCTTAACCCTCCGAATAAGGCCTTGGCCGGACAGCTAATCCGCAATTTTCCGGAGAGCTAATCCCCAATTTTAGAGTTCGCGCGCAACACCCGGAAGCGCCGGCACAAAACGCACGTCCACGAGCTCCTTTCGCTCGATCCCGGTATCGGTCTTGACGAGCCTCATGAGGGTCTGGGTGCCGTGGTGCGGCCCGACCGGCGCGATCAGGATACCGCCGGGTTCGAGGCGCTCGATGAGGCTTTCCGGGATCTGTTCCATGGCGGCCGTGACCATAATTCGGTCGAATTGGTTGATGCCGGGTGGAAGGTCGAAGCCGTCGCCGAGCATCACCTCGACATTGTCGCAGCCGAGCCGCTCCAGCCGCACCCGGGCGGTGTCCGCGAGGGTGCGGAAACGCTCGATCGTCAGCACCCGGCCCGCAAGCCGTGACAGGATCGCGGCCTGGTATCCCGACCCGGTGCCGATCTCGAGCACCCGGTGGCTCTTCTGCAGATGGAGCTGCTCGGTCATGTAGGCGACCACGAAAGGCTGGCTGATGGTTTGCCCGCAGGCGATGCCGAGCGCGCTGTCGCAGTAGGCATCCGCGCGGTCCCGCTCCTCGACGAAGGCCTCGCGCGGAATTTCTTCCATGGTGCGCAGCACTGCCTGGTCGCTGATCCCGCGTCGCCGCAGGGTGAGCTGAAACATCATCTTTTCCGGTGGCGCCTGCTTCACGGCCATCACGATCTCGCTCATACCTCAGCCTAACAGAGCCCCATCAACAAGTTGATGTAATATGGGCAGATGTTCTTTCATCGCGTTCCCCGCCCGGAACTCCAACCGCACCTTGGGGTTGAATGTCCCGGCAATCAATCGGATCGTCAGCTGCAAATCGGTGTAAAATAACATCGCCGGGGCGCACTGCGCCCACCTTAACATTGCACGGAATGACGTTATTTGCGAACCTCAGGGCATGGGCAAGGGCAAGGGACTAACTTAATGACTGCGACACGGCCGCGCCGCGGTTCGGTGTTCCTCGTCGAGGACGAGGTCATGATCAGAATGATGGTCGCGGACATGCTGGAAGAGCTTGGCTACCACGTCGCCGCCGAAGCCGGCGAGATCGGCGAAGCGATCAGGCTCGCGCAAAGCGCCGATTTCGACCTCGCCATTCTCGACGTCAATGTCAACGGCAAGGTGATTTCGCCGGTGGCCGATCTGATCAGCGCCCGCAACCGGCCCTTCATCTTCGCGACCGGCTACGGCTCGTCGGGCTTGCCGGAGGAATACCGCGACCGCCCTGCCCTGCAGAAGCCGTTTCAGCTGGAAACCTTGGGCCGCATGATCGACACGGCGCTCAAGGGTGCGCCGGTATAGTTTTTTCGAGATCGAATTGACAGCCGGCCAATCGACGTCATCCTGAGGTGCGAGCGCTTGCGAGCCTCGAAGGATGATGTCGATGGGTGTATATATTTACATGCTTCGTTGCGCGACGGCTTGTACTACGTTGGCAGCGCCACCGGGGACGACCTCGGTCCCCGCGTAAATCAGCACAACGCGGGATCGTACAAGGATTATACGTTCTCGCGACGGCCCGTTGTTCTTGTTTGGTCCGAATATTTCGACCGTATAACAGACGGTGTTGTGGTGGAACGCCAGCTCAAGGGTTGGAGCCGCGCCAAGAAAGAGGCTTTGCTACGCTCTGACTGGGACAAGGTGAGCCAGTTGCGCCGCCGCGGAGGTTTGTCGAAGCAGAGCTAGCTATCCATCCTTCGAGGCTCGCCGAAGACGGCTCGCACCTCAGGATGACGCCTGTGTCGGGGCCGCGTCTATTTCAAGGTTTGCGTCAGCGCTTCCGAAAACGCCTCATCGGTGCGGTCGAGCCGCAGCGGCGTGACCGAGACATAGCGCGCCACCAGGGCCGCGAGATCGGTGCCCTCGGCCGGCGTATCCATCATCGCGGCGCGCTCGAACCCGATCCAGAAGTACGGGTTGCCACGGCCGTCGCGGCGCTGGTCGACCTTCAGAAAGCCGAGATTGCGCGTGCCCTGCCGCGTCACGCGGACGCCCTTGACGTCATCGGGCGCGCAGGCGGGAAAGTTGACGTTGATGACCGTGTTCTTCGGCACCCCGGCCTCGATCACCTTGCGCAAGATCTGCGGTCCGAATTTCAGCGCGGTGTCCCACAGCGGCTTCTCGCGCGTCTCCATGGAAAATTCCTGCGACAGCGCGAACGACGGGAGGCCCAGGATCGTCCCCTCCAAGGCGCCTGCGATGGTGCCGGAATAGACCACGTCCTCGGCGACGTTGCGGCCCTTGTTGACGCCCGACAATACGAGGTCCGGCAGTTTCTTGCCCAGGATGTGACGGGCGCCCATGATGATGCAATCGGTAGGCGTCCCGCGCACCGCGAAATGGCGCGGGCCGATTTCACGCAAGCGCAAGGGATCGTTCAGAGACAGCGAATGCGAGACGCCGGACTGGTCGAGCTCCGGCGCCACGATCCAGACATCGTCCGACAGCGCGCGCGCAATCTCCTCGACGACCTTCAGTCCAGGGGCATGGATACCGTCATCATTGGTGCAGAGAATTCGCATGCCCCTAAAATACCTTTTCGGGCGATTCCTTGAAGTATCACGGCGCCGTCTTATCCGCTGATCACGGATCAGGCAAACCCGGCGAAATCGGCCAAAAAAGCCAGCTTTTGCCGACGAATTGATAACGATTGCCGGGTTTGGGCTCTATTGTGAAAGCCCCTTCGCTGAGACTATTTTTGCTAGCCGATTACGGGATGGCGAAGGGTTTGATAATGACCCGTCTTTTTGCCGCTGCCGCAATTTCAATTTGTTCGCTGTTCCTGATTTCAGCGCCGGCACAGGCGCAGAACGATAGCGACTGTTTTCCCTGGCAGGAAATCAAGGACGGCCGTTGTGTTCCTAAGGGGACGTCGTCGGCGCCAACCCGATCGCCGACAATGTCAGCTCCCTGCATCGGCGGCGCCAACGACGCCGGCGGCCAATGTGTGTGCCCCGCCAACACGCATCTGGATGATGCGAGCGGAAGCTGTCTTGCCAACGTCATCCCGGCCGTCCCGCAAGCCCCGAGGCCCGCCGTCAGCATCGTGTGTGACGGCGGTCAATTGAGCGGCGGCACGTGTGCCTGCCCTGCCGGCTTCAAGCTCAAGCCGGCCGGCGACATGGCGGCCGGCGGCGCCTGTGTCAGAGCCGATGCCGAGAATTGCCTCGGCGGTGAATTGACCGTCGCGGGCGCGTGTTTGTGCGATCGGCGCGTCATCATGTCGGGCGAGGAGTACGCGCTCGAATATGTCAACGGTAAATGCGTTCCGCAGCGCTGTTCGATCGTTGCTTTGAAGGAAGGCAGGTGCGCGTTGGCAACGGCGAAATCCGGTAATGCAGAACCCGAAGAGAAGGCCAAGCCCGCCTCACCGAAGGTGGGCTCGGAGGAGCCGGAGCAACGGCGCCACTGCGGACGCGGCATGATCCGGACTCACTCCGGCTGCGTGCAGGCGCGGCGACGATATCCGAGTTTCTATGAGAGCGGTCCGGCGGGGCTCTCGGGTTATTATCGATCGTATCGATTCCCCGGCATTTCGAATTCCGGCCCACCAAATTGAGTTATCGCCGGATGCGCCATTGCGGCAGAAATCTCGCGAGTGAACCTTCGACGCGCAATTGCGGGATTGGCTGCGCTGGCTGTGGCGGCTTCGCAGGCGCCGGTTCGCTGAGGCGAGGGGCGCTTTCCAGCGGCGGCGACGGCGGTTTCCGCGGTTCCGTGGGCGCAGGTTGAATTAATTCCAAAACGCTTTCGACGAGCGGAAGCGGCTTTCGGGGCGGCTCTGGAAAGCGCGTCCGCGCAATCGCGAGAGCCTTGTCAAAATCCTCGCGATTGAACCAGTCAAGCGTGAGCATCCGCTCGACAAGACCGTCGTCCCAGATCCGGGCAACCTCGATATCGAATGCGCGCCTGCGCCGCTGATCGACCGCCTGAATTCCAACGGCGGTGACCGCCCATTGTCTGCCCACCCAATAGATGTCGCGATGCAGGGCCATCGGTTAAGGGTTTTCTGAGGTGCCTTCAGAGCGAGGCAGCTAAGGATAGCGACACGGCACGTCTTCGCAACATCGAAGGCGGATTGCAAGGTTACGAAAAAGTGCGACGAATTATTTTTCGTGCTCGATCACCTTGAGCCCACCCATATAGGGTTGCAGGGCGTCGGGCACGGCGATCGATCCGTCCTGTTGCTGATAGGTCTCCATCACGGCGATCAGGGCGCGGCCGACGGCGGTGCCCGAGCCGTTCAGCGTATGCACGAAACGCGGCTTGCCGTCGCTTGCGCGATACCGCGCGTCCATCCGCCGTGCCTGGAAATCGCCGCACACCGAGCAGCTTGAGATTTCCCTGAAGGCGCCGCCCTCCCCTTGTCCCGGCAACCAGACCTCGATGTCGTAGGTCTTCTGCGCGGCAAAGCCCATGTCGCCGGCGCAAAGCGTCATTACCCGGTAATGCAGGTCGAGCTGCCGCAACACCTCCTCGGCGCAGGCGAGCATGCGCTCGTGCTCGTCGCGGCTCGCCTCGGGCGTCGTGATCGACACCAGCTCGACTTTTGTAAATTGGTGCTGGCGGATCATGCCTCTGGTGTCGCGGCCGGCGGCGCCCGCCTCGGCGCGGAAACACGGCGTCAGGGCCGTCAAGCGCATCGGCAGTTCTTTCTCGTCGACGATGGATTCGCGGACGAGGTTCGTCAGCGGCATTTCGGCGGTGGGAATGAGCCATAGTCCCTCCCGCGTACAAAACATGTCCTCGGCGGATTTCGGAAGGTTACCCGTTCCAAAGGCGGTCTGTTCGCGCACCAGGAGTGGCGGATTGACTTCGGTGTAGCCGTGCTCATTGGCGTGGAGGTCGAGCATGAACTGCCCGATCGCGCGCTCCAATCGCGCCAGGCCCTTCTTGAGCACGACAAAGCGTGCGCCGGAAAGTTTTGCCGCCGTCTCGAAATCCATGAAGCCGAGCGCTGAGCCGAGATCGTCATGCGGCTTGGGCGCGAAACCGTAATGGCGGGCCTCTCCGAAGACATGGCGCTGCACGTTGCCGTGCTCGTCGACGCCATCGGGGACGTCGTCCAGCGGCAGATTCGGGATTTGCGCCAGGATGCCATTCAAGCTGCTCTCAAGCTCTCTCGGCGTCTTCTCCAATTCAGCGATAGCCGCCTTGAGCTGCGTGACCTCGATCATCAAATCTTGCGCGTGTGCATTGTCCCCCTTCTTCTTCGCCTCGCCGATTTCCTTTGAAGCAGCGTTGCGGCGAGCCAGTGCCCTTTCCAGATGCGTTATCGCCGCGCGTCGACCTTCGTCCATGGCCAGCACCGATGCCGCCAGGGGCTTCAGCCCGCGCCGTTTCAGGCCGGCGTCGAAGGCTTGGGGATCGTCGCGGATCGATTTGATGTCGTGCATGACTGATTTCCCGTCATGGCCGGATTTATTCCGGCCATCCACGTCTTTGCAGCCTTAGAACAAGTCGTGGATGCCCGGGTCAACCCCGGGCACGACGAATCATGGACAGTGCGACGCGACGATAGGTGACACGCCGTCTTATTCCGCCGGGTGGGCGGCGGGCGGCGCGCCGGCCGCGGCCCGCGCGGACGTTGCC
>JBATYU010000566.1:0-8571 GCA_049674245.1 Bradyrhizobium sp.
CCGCTGTTAGAGTACCCGTGAGTTCGCTCCCGCGCGCGGGCTCAGGTCATCAAATAATCGAAGCGGGAGGAAATCATGCTTCTTTTTGGACGTAGCCGTTCAAGGCGGGGCCTTGCGTCAGCGCTCATCGGAGAGATCGCGGCCGTAATGGATGGTATGGAGGGCTTCGAAGAAGTTCGGAAGCTTGAAGATATGGAGATCGGGGCCGACGAACATCTTGACGAACTCAGCGCTTTCACATTGCCGAAATTCGCGGTGTACGAATCAAATGCGGACCGATTGGATTTGTTCGACGCCTCGATTCAACGACAAATTGCTTATTTCTTCACGCGTGCCGGAAGCCTTGCCGGGCATCTGCATGCGCATGCATTGACCAAAAATGCGTCGGCGGAGTTGTGCAAGCAGCACGCAATCGACGCGCAAAAGGAAATCAACGGCCTCTCGGAACTCGGTGACGACCTGCTACGTGATCTGCGAAGGCTCGTATCGAAAAAGCAGCCCAAGACAATATCCAGAGCTTGACGGCGCGGCGCTTGCGCTGAGGCAACATCTTCGTTGATGGATTTCACTTGGCGGTGGTCTCAGATAGCCTGTTCGCCGATTGGGTGGGCGAGACTCTTTGACCTTGCCATGGGTCTTTTCCTCGCTACAATTGAGTTCCTTATAGGGGATGGAGTCCCCCGCAACCGCCGATGAGGCTGATGACTCCTACCGGACGCTTGGCGTCGGTAGGAGCTTGCCCGGTTCCCACGACACCAAGCCGTAGATTTCCGCGTGGCCTTCGAGGGCCATTCGGCAGGTCACGCCTATTCGAATGGGTGTCGTATGCGAGCGCTGCTGACAAATCACGGCTTCACGATTTCTGTTTTCGTCGCCGTCGTCATCACGGCGATGTTTGCCTTCGTACTCGAACCATCGCAGGAGCTCGTAGAAACCCTGCTGGTCCTGGGCATTCTGACCGCGGCGGCCGAACACGTCCTTCGTTCGGATTCGGAGCACCGGCCGTGACCGCCATAGCATTGATCCAGCGTGTATCGGGAAGCGAGTGACGGCATGGACGGGCAGGAGATTTGCAGATGACCGGAGTTTGGGCGGTTGCGGCATTGTGGTTGGGTCTCGCGCTGATCGCGAGCCTGCTTTCGATCTGGTTTCGGATTTCCACTGCTCTGTCCGAGATCGTTGTTGGGACGATTGCCCAGTTGATTATAGGTGCCGTCATCGGGTCGGCCCTACTAGGCACGGACGAGTCGTGGGTAAAGTTTCTCTCCGGCATTGGCGCGATCGTTCTGACTTTCCTTGCCGGAGCGGAACTTGATCCGGTGGTTTTCAAATTGAAATGGAAGGAAGCGGCTACGGTTGGGCTTGCAAGCTTCTTCTTTCCATTCCTGGGGTGCGCAGCGGCGGCTCGTTATTTGCTCGGATGGGAAGTTATGCCGAGCTGGCTTGCGGGCGTTGCGATGTCGACGACATCGGTCGCCGTGGTCTATGCCGTGATGATCGAGTTCGGCTTCAATACGACCGAGTACGGCAAGACAATACTGGCAGCCTGTTTCGTGACCGACCTTGGCACGGTCGTGGCACTGGGCCTGATCTTCGCTCCATTCACGATGAAGACACTCATCTTCCTTGGCGTCGGTGTGGTGGTCTTCGTTGTTCTGCCATGGCTCACGCCGCGCTTCTTCCGGCTCTATGGAGGTCGGCCCTCGGAACTGGAGACCAAGTTTCTGCTTCTCTGTCTGCTCGGTATGGGCGCGCTGGCAACCTGGGCCGACAGCGAGGCGGTGCTTCCGGCCTATCTCATAGGAATGGTGCTTGCAGGAACCGTCGGCAAGGATCACGCGCTTGTGCGGCGGTTGCGTACGCTCACGTTCGGGCTGTTGACGCCATTTTATTTTATTCGCGCCGGCTCGTTCGTATCCATACCCGCTCTTGTCGCCATGCCTGCTGCATTCATCGTGTTTCTGGTGGTCAAGATTGCCGCAAAAATAGCTGGCGTCTACCCAGTGACTAAATTCTTCGGGTCGCCGAACAAGGAGGCCATGTACACGACCCTCTTGATGTCGACGGGGCTGACATTCGGCACGATCTCCTCGCTCTTCGGTCTGTCGCATGGAATAATTGACCAGGGCCAGTATTCAGCGCTTGTCGCAGCGGTAATCGCTAGCGCCGTGATCCCAACGGTGATCGCCAATGCGTTCTATCTCCCGCACCATCTCTTGCCAGCGGCCGGGCCCGAGCAGGCGTCCGACGGTCGCCGCGGCGTGACGCAGCTTCGGCCGGTTGCACGAAAAGCCGAATGATGGGGAGCGATTCAGTGTTCCGCAAAATATTGCACGCCAACGACGGGTCGGAGCATGCTTTTCGTGCGCTCGCGGTCGCGCTTGCGATCGCGAAGCAGAACAATTCAGATCTTCATATGGTTTCGGTGGAAGAGATCGACTACATGCCGGAATTCATCGAAGAGGTTCGCGAGGAGACCGGGAGGGCCGCGCGGCGTTTTCATAAGGTCCTGCAACGAGCACGCGCGACGGCCGAGGACAGTCATGTCAATCTCCGCACGCATGTGATCGCCGGGCATCCAGTGCGGGACATCGTCGAACTTGCCAAAGAGCTTGAAGTTGAACTTCTCGTTATTGGAGCAACCGGTCATTCTGCGCTCTACGAGCGATTGATTGGCAGCCGAGCCGATCGAATCGTACAACTCGCGCACTGTCCGGTCCTGGTTGTTAAATAATGTCGCCTGTCGGGCACGTAGCAGGCCCAAATCGATTTCCGCTTTTGTGCCGCCGGTGGGCAATAGCGGGCATTGCACGACCGGATCAGGCCGAGCCGATTTGTGAGTATCGCGAGCTCAACCAAAACTCTGCAACAGCGGAAACGTCTCCAGCAGCCAGATGCTGACGCCGGAGACGGCGCCGGTGAGAAAGCCGATGCCCGTTAAGATCATCAACACGCCCATCGCCCGCTCGACGCCGGCCAGGTGCCGCTTCATCTTTGCAAACAGCGCGGAAAACTGCTCGACCATGACGGCCGCGATCAGAAACGGAATTCCGAGCCCGGCCGAATAGACCGCGAGCAGCCCCGCGCCCTTGACGACCGTGGCTTCGGCAGCCGCGACCGACAGGATGGCGGCGAGGATCGGGCCGATACAGGGCGTCCAGCCGAACGCGAACGCCAGGCCCATGAGGTAGGCGCCCCACAGCCCGACGGGTTTCGGGATCGGCAGCCGGCCTTCCCGCATCAAGAGTCCGATCCGCGTTGCCCCAAGGAAATGCAGACCCATCACGATGATGACGATGCCGGCGACGACGGAGAGCTCGGCCGACCAGGCACGGATCAGGCCCCCGATCAGGGAGGCTGAGGCACCGAGCGCCACGAATACGGTGGAGAAGCCAAGCACGAACAATGCGGCCGATATCGTCACGGCGCGTTTGGAGGACGCCACCGTCTCCTCATTGGCGACGTGCTCGATGGTCGCACCGGTGAGGTAGACCAGATAAGGCGGCACCAGCGGCAGCACGCAGGGCGACAGGAAGCTGACCAGGCCGGCAATCAACGCCGCCGGGATCGAAACATCTTGGATCATGCCGTCATCGCTACCGCTGCTCTGGCGGCCCGCCGCGCCCGGTGTTGGCCGCAGCCAAGCCCTGGCTCACCCATACCGATGATGCCGGATTATCTCGTTCACAAATGCGGCATCGCCAGTGGAGCGGATTGAATCGCTACCCCATGAGCCGATTCCAACGTTCGCAAAGGCACCGGCCGAAACCGGATGCGAATGTTAGAATCTCACCGCTAGACACAGCAAGCAATCGATCGGCGCAAGTGCGCGATTATTTGACCAACCGGAGTAGCGGACGCCGGCGCAGCGGAGGTCTCGAATCGCACGTTTTGTCGGTGGTCGCATCGATCGGCGATATCTCGTCGCATAAAGCCCTCAATTCAGCGTCGGTAATGCGGTTGAGCTTCATCCTGAGATCGAGAACGGCCACCGATACCAAATGCGCCGTCTCAGGATTGCCGCCGTTTGCGAGCGCAACCCGACATTCCTCGAGGGTTGCAAGAACCGAAAGCAATCGTTCGTCCGAATCAAACACTAGCGTGTCCCGTTACCTAACTCGTCGAACCCATCGCTTGCCCAGTCGATGGTCGATCACCTCAAGGCAATTGTCCAGCGTGCGATCAATCTTGGAGGCCGCAGGCCGCCCGCGGCTTGGCCATCATTGGCCAGGTCGTCGCGCTGCGTTTCCGGGGATACCACGATTGGCACATCAGATAAATCTGCAGACGCTCCAACGCTTGCGACAAGGCTTGCGACGCAGGTCATCTAATACCTTTTCTCCGCAAGTCGCTACCCCGCTGACGTTCCCGGGATACCGGCGGAATGGCTAATCCTGGTGTCAATGAGTGGGTATAGACCCGCCGAGGTTGTGGATGCCGCAATATTCTGCCAAGTTTAGCCTGAGGAAAGGGATTGTATGCTTCTAGCAGCGGAACAGGGCGTTCCTCAGGAGGAACGCGGTAAGGTCGCTCTCGCCGGTCTTTCGGATTGGGACGCGGCCCGAATTTTTCTGGAAGTGGTACGCTGCGGCAGCTTCAGATCCGCGGCCGAGCGGCTCGACTTGTCGATCAATGCGGTGCGGCGGCGGATTGACGATTTCGAGCGTCAGATCGGCGCTACCCTGTTCACCCGCGATGTTCACGGCACCCGTCTGACCGACGAAGGCGCGCTGGTTGTTTCCGCGGTCGAGCGCATGGAGGCGGCGTCATTCGACCTTTTGCGCACCGGCGCGGCCAACCCGCTGTCGGGCGAAGTGCGGGTCGCCATTACCGAGGGCTTGGGAACCTTCTGGCTCGCCCCTCGCCTCGTCGAGTTTCAGCAATCCTTTCCGAACATCCAAATCGATCTGCAATGCGCGATGCGCTCCGCCGACGTGTCGCGGCATGAGGCCGACGTCGCGATCCATTTGTCGCGGCCGGCGCCGCTCGACGTCAAGCTGGTCCGGCTCGGCCGCATCCACATGATGTTCTTTGCCGGACAGAAATACATCGAGACCCATGGCCTGCCGAAGACGGCCACCGAACTAATCAACCATCGCCTGGTGATGCAGGTCGCCGATCGGGCCGCCGCCAAGGAAGCCTTCGAGAGTCTTTTCCCGGGATATGCCCCGCGTGACCTGCTGGTGATGAAGACGAACGTCAGCAGCGCCAACTACTGGGCGGTCGCGAACGGCGCCGGAATCGGCGTACTTCCCACCTACGCCTGTGCGTTGGGTGGCAAAATGATACCGCTAGAGGTTGAGCTCAACCGATCCTTCGATATTTGGCTGTCCTATCATCCCGGCAGTGGCCGCATCCCGCGGGTGCGCCACATGATTGACTGGCTGGTGGAAGCCTTTAATCCCGCAAAATATCCGTGGTTCAAGGACGAATTCGTCCATCCACGCGAATTTAAAGCGGTATATATGGGTGAACCCCTGACCCATCTGTTCGGGGGCTTCTCGACCGAAGGACGGTAGACCAGAATGATCAAATCAGCGGCAAAAAGAATGAAGCAACGCAGTGCCGGCAAACCTGACATTGAGCTTGGCAAGCGCATTCGGTTGCGGCGCGTCGAGCAGAAGATCTCGCAGGCCGAGCTTGGCGACAAGCTGGGTGTCAGCTTTCAGCAGGTCCAGAAATACGAGAAGGGCGTCAATCGCGTCGGTGCCGCTCGGCTGCAGCAGATCGCCACCGCGCTGGATGTGCCCGTCACCTTCTTCTATGACGGCGACGGCAAGGCGCGCGAGGTCGAAAGCCTGCTGTTTCTCGACAGCGCATTCAGCCTCCGGCTGCTGCGGGCCTACAGCAAGATCAAGGATCAGACCGTACAGCGTCAGCTTGTTTCCTTGATGGAATCGATTGCTGCCAACGAGGGCTGACAGGCCGGATCCGAAGCTCGACTAGCTGGCCGCGTCGTTTGCGGCAAGCCTCGGGTCGGCCGCGCCGCGGACGCGGTCGATCAAGCCCGAAGGATTCTCCGGCAGACGATTGCCGCGCCAGGCCACGTGCTGGTCGGGCCGCGACAACACCAGTCCGCCGTCACAACAAGCGCCCTGGCAAGCCTCTCGCAATCCGACATCCAGAACCCTGAGCGGCACGCCCGTGTTGCGCGCTGCGGTCTGAAGCGCGGTGACATCGAGCGCGGAATCGAATCTCAAAAGCGTGAACTCCGGCCCCATCGCGTCGTAAAGCGAGCCGCCGTCTTCGCACCACAGATGCGGCGTGCGGCATCCCGGGACCGTCGAAGGCGTGTAGCTGTCCATCGTGTAGGGCGGATGTTCCGACCCGTCATAGGCGATGATCGGCGAACGATCGTAATAGGTGCCAAAGTTCAGGCCGGCGCAGGCGTATTGCCGCACGTTGATCTCGTAAGCGAGCCTGCCGACCTCCTGCCGCAACCGCTCGCCGCGCGATCCCATTTCCTCGATTTCATCCGGCACGGCGCTGCGACGGCGAATTTCGGCTTCGGCATGCGACATCGCAAACCGCGAGACCTGGCTCGTGATCGGCCAGCGCTCCGCCTCGTAGGCATCCAGAATCGCAAGCGGGGCCCAGCCGTTGAGATGCGCGGCCAATAGCCATGACAGGTTCATGGCATCGGCAATACCGGCATTCATGCCGTAGCCGGCATACGGCACCCAGATATGCGCCGCATCGCCGGCGATGAAGGCGCAAGCTTTGCGAAACCGGTTCGCGATCAGGCGGCGGCCGAACCAATCCTCCTTTGAGATGATGTCGTATTTGAAGTCGGCGCCTACTCCCAAAATGGTGCGGATGCAGGCGTCGCGATCGACGGAATCGAAATCCCCTTCACCGGCCTTCATGTAGTTGTGCACCAGCCATCGCTCGCGACCGTCGATCGCATACACCATCCCGGAGCGCCGCGGGTTGATGGCCCCGGTTCCCCAGGCGCTCGCATGCTGCTGGCGATCGATCAACCCGGGCGCGCGGATGAAGGTGGATTGCACGCGCTGGATGATGGCGTCACCGGAGAGTTCAGCGCCGATCGCCTTGCGCACCACCGAGCGCGCGCCATCGCAGCCGATCAGGAAGCGGCAGCTCACCCGCCGCACGGTACCGGTATCGAGATCGCGCAAGCCAACGCTTGCGGAACTATCCTCGACCACCACGTCTTCAGCGCAGCTGCGGTTGACGATGCGAATGCGCGGCTTTTCCTCGGCGTGCTCGAACAGGATCGGCTCGAGAAAGATCTGGTTGATACGGTGCGGCGGCTCCGGCGTCGGCCAGTTGCAGTCGGGACCACCTTTGGCGGTGAAGCGGTCGCGGCGGCAGGGTATCGGAATCCGCGTCAGCTCCTTGCCCGTGAACGAGGTGCGATAGCTGATGTCGTGCGGATAGTCCGCCGGCAGCCCGGCGTTGCGCACCTTCTCGGCCAGGCCAAGCCGGCGGAAAATTTCCATGGTGCGGGCGGCGACGTGGTTGCATTTCGGCTCCGGCGGCGCCGCGCGGGCGCGCATCTCCACCACCGTGACGTCGACACCGCGCCAGGCGAGATCAATCGCAAGCGTGAGGCCGACCGGTCCCGCGCCAATGATCAGAACGTCAGATTCGCTCATTCCAGCTCGGCACCCGAATTCCTGACCACGACCGCCCAGCGATCGACCTCGGTCTTGATAAAGGCCGCGAAACTGTCCGGCGTCGATCCTGTCAACGGCTCGATCGCAATCTTGGTGAGCTTGTCGCGCGTGGCGGAATCCGCAAGCAGCCTTGCAATCTGTGCGGCAAGGCTATCGACGATCTCGCGCGGCGTCCCGGCGGGCGCGACCACCCCCTGCCACGCGACCAGCTCGTAGCCGGCAAGACCGCCTTCGGCCAGGGTTGGAATATCGGGGGCGGCGGCGATACGTCTGGTCGTGGTGACGCCAAGCACCGTCAACTTGCCCTCGCGGATCTGCTGCAACGCCGGCTGCAGATCCACCACCATGAAGGGGATGTGGCCGGCGATGACGTCGAGCATCGCCGGCACGCTGCCGCGATAGGGCACATGACGGATATCGATGCCTGCCGCGGTCTTCAGCATCTCGGCGCCGAGATGCTGCGGGCTGCCATTGCCGGCCGAGCCGTAGGCGAGCCCCGGCGTCGACTTGGCGTAGGCGATGAAATCGGCAAGCGTCTTGGCCGGGACCTGTGGATTGGCGATCAGCGCAAACGGCACCGCGGCCACCAGCGCTATCGGCGCAAAATCCTTCACCGGATCGTAGGGCAGCTTCTTGTACAGCGTCTTGTTGATGGCAAGCGTGGTCGAGGTCGCCATCAAGAGCGTGTAGCCGTCCGGCTCGGCCTTTGCCACTTGCTCAGCGCCGAGCGTCGTGGCCGCCCCGGGCTTGTTCTCGACGATGACGGTGGCGCCAAGACCGGTCTTGAACTGCTCGGCGACCAGGCGGCCGAGGAAATCGGTCGTGCCACCGGCCGGATAGGGCACGATCATCTTGATGTTTCGGCTGGGATAGGCCGCTTGCGCAAAGGCCGCCTGCATAAAGGCTGCCTGCACAAAGACTCTTGGCGCGA
>JBATYU010000567.1:0-1917 GCA_049674245.1 Bradyrhizobium sp.
CCTTCGCCGGGCGCGTGCTCGGTACCGTCAGCGCGGCGCTGATCGCAGCGGCGGCGTCGATTGGTTTGTTAATGCCCTGGGTCATGACCGCGCTCGCGCCCGGATTTTCCGGAAGCGAGACGCTGCAACTCGCGGTCGACGATGCCAGGCTGATGCTGCCCTATCTCGCTTTCGCCGGCCCCGCCACCGTGCTGCTGGCATTATCGAGCGCACAGGGCCGCTTCGCGCTGACCGCGTTTTCGCCGTTGCTGTTCAACATCGCGCAGATTTCAGTCATGATCGCGCTGTTCGCCTGGCGGCAGGAGGCAAGCTACGCCGCGCTCGTGATGGCAGCCACGGTCGGCATCGCCGGGCTGCTGCAATTGCTGATTCTGGCGTCACGCCATGGCGCCGGCACCGCAACGCCGCTGCGCATCTCGTTTGACCCGCAGATGCGCGGCTTTATCGCCAAGGCGATCCCCGGCATGGTCGCAAGCTCGGGACCGCAACTGCTGGTCGTCGCCGGCGCAATCATTGCCTCAGGCGCGCCGTCGGCGGTGTCTTGGATTTATTTCGCCAACCGCCTGGTCGAACTGCCGCTAGGCATTGTCGGCGTCGCCATGGGCACCGTGTTGGTGCCGGAAATGACGCGCGCGCTCCGCGGCAATGACGCCGGCGTGGTCGCGGGCGCGGAATCGCGGGCGCTTGAACTTGCCACAGGCCTCGCTTTGCCGGCGATGCTCGGATTGATGGTGCTCAGCGCACCGATCGTGCGGCTGTTGTTCGAGCACGGCGCATTCTCCGCTTCGGACACCACCGCCACCGCGCAGGCATTGATGTGGCTTGCACTCGGCCTGCCCGCCCATGTGCTGGTGAAATCGCTGTCGCCGGCCTTTTTCGCGCGCGAGGATACGCTCACCCCGCTGATCGCGATGCTCAAGGGCCTCGTCGTCGCGATTGTCTTTGCCGTGATCCTCGGTCATTTCTTTGGCACTGCCGGCATCGCCGCCAGCATCGCGCTGGGGGCATGGAGCAACGCGGCGAGCTTGATCCGGCGCGGGGCCGCCACGTTCGGATTTTCAATCGATGCCGCCGCGCGCCGGCGGCTGCCGCGCATCGCCGCGGCCGCGCTGGCGAGGGGCGCGTTATTGTGGCTGACGATCTCCTTCGTTCCGGCGCCGATGCATGGCCTCGCGCAGGCCGCCGTCCTGGCGGTGTCGATTGCCGGCGGGATGGCTGCTTACGGCCTGATGCTGGGCCTGCTTGGCGTGACGGGCTGGCGCGAAACGGTTAACGCCATCAGGCCAACAAAGCCCGGCGACTTGCGCAGCTGAGGCGCGCGTGGCAAACGACGGCGCGCAACAAGCAATCTGGAACCTCTGGCCATGGTTGAACGGGTTTTTTCGGGTGTCCAGCCGACCGGCAATCTGCATCTCGGCAATTACCTCGGCGCGATCGTCAATTTCGTGAAGCTGCAGGAGACCTACAACTGTCTCTATTGTGTGGTCGACTTGCATGCGCTGACGCAGGGGGTCGAGGTGTGGGGCGGCCCAGTCGAACTCGCGCGCAATACCCGCGAAGTGACCGCAGCCTTCATCGCCTCCGGCATCGATCCGAAGAAACATATCGTCTTCAACCAGAGCCAGGTGCACGAGCACGCGGAACTGACCTGGATTTTCAATTGCGTGGCGCGGGTCGGATGGCTCAGCCGCATGACGCAGTTCAAGGATAAGGCCGGCAAGGATCGCGAAAATGCATCGGTCGGGCTCTATGACTATCCGGTGCTGATGGCAGCCGACATTCTGGTGTACCGCGCCACCCATGTGCCGGTCGGCGAGGACCAGAAGCAGCACCTCGAGCTGTCGCGCGACATCGCGCAAAAATTCAACAACGACTTCGTCGACTCGATCCGCAGCCATGGTTTTGCCGATGGCCTGT
>JBATYU010000568.1:0-1831 GCA_049674245.1 Bradyrhizobium sp.
TTTGCCTTCACTCGCTCGCATTTATTTGCGACACTTTAATCTCAACTTGCAGTTTGATTATCGAACATCGCTTGGAAGGGCCCGCGTCAATCGCGACTTTCTCGCCTTCGCCAATATCCAAGCAGAGTGTGAATTAGCGGGCCTCGCCCGCGTGGTATCTTTTGTAAAAGGTCAGTATCCAATGCCATCTTCCTCAAACACGATCGCACTGTTCATCGATGGCGCCAACCTGTATGCAACAGCCAAGACGCTCGGTTTCGATATCGACTACAAGCTCCTGCTCAAGGAATTCCAAAGTCGCGGAACGCTGTTGCGCGCGTTCTACTACACCGCAATCATCGAAGATCAGGAATACTCGTCGATCCGCCCGTTGATCGACTGGCTCGATTACAACGGCTACACCGTCGTCACCAAGGCGACCAAGGAATTCATCGATGCCAGCGGCCGTCGCAAGGTGAAGGGCAATATGGACATCGAGCTTGCCGTCGATGCCATGGAACTCGCCCAGCATATCGACCAGATGGTACTGTTCTCCGGCGACGGCGACTTCCGCTCGCTGGTCGAAGCGATGCAGCGCCGCGGCGTCCGCGTCACCGTGGTCTCGACCATTTCCAGCCAGCCGCCGATGATTGCCGACGAGCTACGGCGCCAGGCCGATGTCTTCACCGACCTCATGGAATTTAAGTCCAAGATCGGCCGCGATCCGTCCGAGCGCCCAGCTCCGCGCGAACCGCGCTATCACACCCCACAATTCCTGCAGCGCGCGACCACGACGGCGCCGAAGGACGATGACGACGATTTCGACGATTGAGAGAGATGCCGCAACGCCCCGGCATGGGCCGGGCGCGCGCGCATGGCGGATCTACTTCGGCGCGATCCCTCCAGCCAGGATCACTGACTGCATTATCGACGCCGCCGCTGCTTGCGGCTAGCAGATGCTCGAACGCTTTTAATTTTGGCCGTGCGCTTCGGCGCGGGTCGCGTGTTGCGGGGTTGCGTGTTGCGGGGTTGCGTTTTGCGCTTCGGCTCGGGTGGCGCGTCGCGGACCGGCTCGGGTTGCGCTTCGCGGACCGGCTCGGGTTGCGTGTGACGTACCGGCTGGGGTTGCGTATTGCGGACCGCCTCGGCCAGCATCTCGAGCAGCTCAGCCTTGGTCTTTATTTTATCGCTCATAGATCACCTCCCGTGACCGATGAGACGACGGTACCGCGGCCACAGTGCGCCGCGAGGAAAACCGCTGATTAAGATTGCTGGTTAAGTTTAATGGCGGTGGCTTCATGAGAATATCCAGAGTCGACGTCACAAAATCCGCCGCAGTCCATTTGTCCACTTGATGTTGAGATCGAAATGGCCCGCGAGTTTTCGCAACATCAAGACCCTTGCCGTTGCAAGTTGATATTCCCGATTACAGCTTGTGCAGTATCGGAAACCTCAATTCGTTCGACCCGAATGACTTGGGTACCACCGTTGCGAAGGCGGCGCATCGTCTCAACCTGGGCGGAAAACGCATTCAGTAGGCGAGCTCCAGCTGATGCCATCCCGGCCATGTTTCAGGATAGTCGTCGGACGGGTTGACCACTTTGCGCTGGATCAAGCTCGCCGGAATTCCTGGGCACCAGCAGCACCGACAGCGAGCGCACGCCCTGCGCTCCTAGGATCAGCACGCCCTCACTATCGGCGGTGGCGGAAGGACCTGAATGGAAAACGGCGTAACGGCGCTCCCGAAACTCCGGCCGGGCGTAGGCGCTGTGGATGTTGACGACGATATCGGCCGGATCGAGCAGAACGATCAGGTGCTGCGCGAGATAGGCCAGCGCATTTACCTTCAGGT
>JBATYU010000569.1:0-12540 GCA_049674245.1 Bradyrhizobium sp.
GTGCATGACGGTAAGATCGTCGCCGAGCGCTATGCACCCGGCATCGGCATCGACACGCCGCTTATCGGCTGGTCGATGACCAAATCGGTCACCAATGCGCTGATCGGCATTCTGGTGAAACAGCACAAAATATCGGTCGACGGCCCCGCGCCGATCGCCGAATGGTCCGATCCGCGCGATCCCCGACATGGAATCGCGATCGACCACTTGTTGCGGATGTCGAGTGGATTGGGTTTCGGTCAATCGCTGTTCGACGGCTGGACCGATCTGTTCAATCCGCCGTCCTGGATGAACTTCGACATGGCCGACCAGGCAGGCTTTGCGGCGCAAGCGAGACTAGCGGTCGCCCCCGGCTCGCGCTGGACCTATACCAACGGCAACACGCTGCTGCTGTCGCGCATCATCCGCGATGCAACCGGCGGCGATGCGGTGTCGGTCTATCGCTTCGCCCACCGCGAGCTGTTCGACAAGCTCGGCATCGAACACGCGACGCTCGAATTCGACAGCGTCGGCACCCCCGTAGGCTCAGGCCACATGTGGGCGCCGGCGCGGGACTGGGCGCGCTTCGGCATGCTCTATCTCAACGATGGCGTGGTCGGAGGCGAACGCATTCTGCCCGAGGGATGGGTGGATTATTCGGCGCGATTCACGCCGGGCAGCGACGAGTTCGGATATGCCGCGGGTTTCTGGACCAATCGGGGAACGAGCACCGGCGCCTTGCAGCGCGTAAAGGCAGGGATGCCCGCCGATTCGTTCATGGCCGTCGGTTCGTTCGGCCAATATACAGTGGTCGTGCCGTCGGCCCGCCTGGTCATCGTGCGTCTCGGAACATCCTACACGTGGTATGGCGACATCGAGGCGACCGAGCGATTGGTTGCCGACGCCGTCGCCGCGGTCCATCAAGGCGAGTGAGCCTGAGAGGGGTTTTGCGACTACGCCCCAAAACTTTTCGGCGATCCCGCGACCGGCACACCGCCGCCCGAGCCGACCCGCATCACCGCTAGGCCCCGCTCGTTGGTGCCGTCGGCGCGGAAACGGAACAGGCCGTCGATCCCGGCAAAACCGGATGGATTGGTCAGGACGTCGGACGAAAAACGTGTCGGCCCCTGCGTTCGGGCCAGTGCGGCGACCAACGCAACCGAGTCATAGGCGAGCGTCGCGGTGCGCACCGGTTCGCTGCCGTATTTGGCGCGGTAGCGGCTGGAGAAGGCGCGGAAACCGGCCGGATCTGGCGCGGCGAAAAGGCCGCCCTGCAACGCGGGGCTCGCAAACACCCGCGGATTGTCCCACAGCCCGGTGCCGAGAAGCTGGATGTTGCGCAAGTTCGCCCCGGCTCCGGTGAGGGCATCGGCGGCCGCCACCACGGAGTCGCCGTCATCGGCGAGAAGCAATGCGTCCGCCGTCCCGAGTGAGGACGCAACGTTGCGCGCCGGAGCGGCGCGGTCGGCACCGTATTTTTCAAACGCGACGATCCGCCCGCCCTTGCGGCCGACCGCCTGCTTGAAGGCCGCCTCCACCACGTTGCCGTAAGCATTGTCCGGCAACAGCGCTGCGAACGACCGCTTTCCGATACTGGCCGAATATTCGACGATACGATTGACGTCGGACTCCGGCAGGAAGCTTAGGAGATAGACGCCGCGGCCGGCGATGCTCGAATCGGTCGAGAAGGCGATCACCGAAACGCCGCGCGTGCGCGTCAGTTGCGCGGTCGCCGGAACCGACAACGCAAACAGCGGGCCCAGAATGATCTCGGCGCCTTCGTCGAGCGCCTGCTGGGCGCCTTGCTGCGCGCCTTGCGGATTGCCGCCATCATCCTTGATCAGGAGCTGGACGTTGGGGTTCTGGAATTCCGCCAGCGCCATCTCGGCCGAGTTCTTCATCGATAGCGCCGCGACGCCGGCATTGCCGGTGGCCGACAGCGGCAGCACCAGTCCGACCTTGACCTGGCCATTGCCCGCGACCAGTGGCTGCTGCGGCGGACCCGAGGGGCCCTGGGCCTGCGGGCTGGAGAATTGACTAAGACTCTGCTGCACGCCCGCGCAGGCCCCGAGCAGGGGCGCACTGATGATCAAGCCGATCGCCGTCCGCCGGGTTGCACCCGAAGGCTGGGACTCCGAAGTTGGAGCCTTGGGATCGAACGGGACCAGCATGGTGTCTCTTCTCTTGACCGACTCTCTTGACCGACCGAAATCGGCCAGGATGTTCGCTGTTCTGCAGATCAGGAGGGCGGATTCGGGCATATTGTCGACGAATTAGTTAACCAAAACAAAAGGATTATGGCCTCGGCGCCGTTGCCATGCAGGACCCCTCTCTGTTCGCGGTAGCGCAGCACTGCATCCGCAATGGCATAAGCGCCGGGTCCACTCTAGATTGGCATTATGCGCGCAAAAGCTACTTCCGTATACGGAACTGAAGGCGAGCCGGGTTCTCGTAACAAGACATTTTCCGTCGGCGGCCAGAACCTGACCGCGCCGAAACCGGTTCCCGGGCTTTATCTGGTAGCGACCCCGATCGGCAATCTCGGCGACATCACGCTTCGCGCGCTGGAAACGCTCGCGGGCGTCGATATCATCGCCTGCGAGGACACTCGCATCACGCGCCGCCTGACCGAGCGCTACGCGATAGCGGGGCAGCTCAAACCCTATCATGAACACAATGCGGAAGCCG
Source organism: Bradyrhizobium sp. (assembly GCA_049674245.1). GTDB lineage: Bacteria > Pseudomonadota > Alphaproteobacteria > Rhizobiales > Xanthobacteraceae > Bradyrhizobium. Next base: position 2,668 of record JBATYU010000569.1, read on the forward strand.
CGCGGCCAAAAATCCTGCAATGGCTGTCCGAGGGGGCTTCGATCGCGCTGGTCTCGGATGCCGGCACGCCGCTGATTTCCGATCCCGGCTTCAAGCTGGTGCGCGAGGTCACAGCCCACGGCCATGCCGTGATCGCGCTCCCCGGAGCTTCCTCGGTTTTAACGGCGCTTTCGGTTGCAGCCCTTCCCACCGACCGGTTCTTCTTCGAAGGATTTTTACCGCCAAAGCAAACCGCGCGACGCGCGCGGCTTGCAGAACTGGCGCGGATCGACGCGACGCTGGTGCTGTTCGAATCCGGTAACCGCGTGCAAGATACGCTTGCCGATCTCGCTGATATCATGGGCGCGCGCGACGCGGCGATCTGCCGCGAGCTGACCAAGATGCATGAGGAAATCAGGCGCGCATCGCTTTTTGAACTGGCGCGGGGCGCAGCCGAGCTCGAGACGCGCGGCGAATTCGTGCTGGTGGTCGGCCCGCCGGCGGCGGATGCACGGGTCATGACGGAAGATGCGCTCGACGATCTCTTGCGCAGCCAGCTTGGGCTTGGCAGCGTCAAGGATGCGGTGGCGCATGCGGTCGAACTGTCGGGACGGCCGCGCCGCGAGGTCTACGCCCGCGCGCTCGCACTCGCCAAAGACCTTGCCAAGGATACAGGCGCGAAAGGCGGCCATGGCGAAGCCTGATGAGGCCTCAGCGGCGCGGGTGGCGGCGTTTCGCACCGGTCTGTCGGCCGAGACGAGAGCTGCCGCCTATCTGATGGCCAAAGGCTACCGCATTTTGGCAAAGCGCTTCCGCACGCCCTATGGCGAGATCGATATCGTCGCCAAGCGGCGCAATCTTGTGGCCTTTGTCGAGGTCAAGGCCCGTGCCACGCTGGATGACGCTGCCTTTGCCGTGACGCCGCGCCAGCAGGCCCGGATCATCGATGCCGCGCAGGCCTGGCTGGTCGCGCATCCCGAACATGCGAATCTTGAACTGCGGTTTGACGCCATGCTGATTGCGCCGCGGCATTTGCCGCGCCATCTGTTAGCGGCATTCGATGCCAGCCCTTAAACGATCCTCCCTCAAGGCACCCGGACCCCCAAGATGAAATTGAACGTCGCCGTCCAGATGGACCCCATCGCGCGCATCAACATATCAGGCGATTCGACCTTCGCGCTGCTGTTGGAAGCCGAGAGGCGCGGCCACGGGCTTTCCTACTACACCCCGGACAAGCTCTCGCTGCGCGGCGAGGAGTTGGTGGCGCCGGTCCAGTTGCTGAGCGTGCGCGACGAACCCGGCAATCATTTCACGCTCGGCGAGCCCAAGCGCGAGCCGCTGGCCGCTTTTGACGTCATCCTGCTGCGGCAGGACCCGCCGTTCGACCTCGCCTACATCACCTCGACGCATTTGCTCGAGCGGTTGCATCCGAAGACGCTGGTGGTGAACAATCCGGCGAGCGTCCGCAATGCGCCGGAAAAGCTGTTCGTGATGGATTTTCCGCAGCTGATGCCGCCGACCCTGATCTCGCGCGACCTCGACGAGATCAACGCCTTCCGCGACACGCACGGCGCCGTGGTCATGAAACCGTTGCACGGCCATGGCGGTGCCGCGGTGTTTCGCATCATGCCGCAGGACATGAATTTCGGCTCGCTGTTCGACATGTTCTCGGTGACCTTCAGGGAACCCTGGGTGATCCAGCGCTTCCTCCCCGAGGTCAAGCACGGCGACAAGCGCATCATCCTGGTCGACGGCGAGTTCGCCGGCGCGGTCAACCGCGTGCCGGCGCCGGACGATCTGCGCTCCAACATGGTGCGCGGGGGTGCGGCGCAGTCAACCGAGCTTTCACCGCGCGAGCGCGAGATTTGCACGGCACTGGGCCCGGAGTTGAAGAAACGCGGCTTGCTGTTCGTCGGCATCGACGTGATCGACGGCAACTTAACCGAGATCAACGTGACCTCCCCCACGGGCATCCGCGCCATCGCCCGGCTCGGCGGACCGGATATCGCCGCAAAAATCTGGGACGTGATCGAGAAGAAACGGGCCTAAAGCAAACTCGCTTCGCGCACTTTTCCAGCGTGTGCCTTCCAAAGGCCAAAAAGCCGCCGCAACCTGTCGTTGCCCGGGCGGATCGGTCGGCCCGGCCAAAAACGCAATTCTCATAAGAACTGGAATCACGCCATGACAACTCATGTTTCGCGACGTTCCTTGCTTGCGCTCGGCGCTGGTCTCGGCGCCACCGCGATGCTCGGCGACCGCGCGCTGGCGCGCGCGCCCAAGCTCGAGACGCAGCCGTCCTATTTCTACCGGTTCAATCTCGGCGACGCCCAAATCACCGCGGTTTCCGATGGGCCGCTGCCGCTCGGCCCTCCCAAGGGCACGTTTACCGGCGCGTCGGATGACGAAATCAAAAAGATGCTGACCGACAATTTCCTGTCGCCGGACAATATCGTGCTCGAGCAGAACTCGCCGATCGTGAACATGGGCGACAAGCTCGTGCTGTTCGATACCGGCCTGGGCACCGCCAAAGGATTCGGCCCGAACACCGGGCGTCAGCAGAAGAGCATAGCGGAGGCCGGCATCCTGCCGGAAGCCATCGATGCCGTGGTATTCACCCATGCCCATATCGATCATATCGGCGGCGTGATCGACGACGCCGGCAAGGTGCTATTCCCGAACGCGCAGTTTTATATCGCCCAGAGCGATTTCGATTACTGGACCGATGAAGGCAAGATGGGCAGCCCGCTGAAGGATTTTATCGTTCACGCCCGCAAGAATCTCATGCCGGTGCGCGACAAGCTCGTGTTCTACAAGGACGGCCAGGAAATCCTGCCCGGCGTTACGGCGATGGCCGCGCCCGGACATACCGTGGGCCACCACATCTTCATGATCAACTCGGGCGGAAGATCATTCGCCTTCCTCGGCGACCTCACCCATCATCAGATCCTGCTGTTGGAAAAGCCGCGGATGCAATTCTCCTACGACACCGATCCTGGTCAGGCGGCCGAGAGCCGGGTGAAGATGCTGGACATGCTGGCGGCCAACAAGATTCCTGTCATGTCCTATCACTACCCGTGGCCGGGCTATGGCCATGTGGTCAAAACCGGCGAGGGTTTTCATTACATCGCCGAGCCGATGCAGATGGTGCTCTGAGGTGTGCGAAATCCGGGGGCGGCCGGCGCGGCTGCCCTCGGGATCGCGGTCGTTGCGTGTGTTCGGCGGCATCAAGACCGTTGATCTCCAAGACCGTTGATCTCGAAGTGCAGCCGATTCATCATCGCGCACGTTCGGTTGGTGCACAGGAAAGGCTCGCTACATGCCGGAGGGTTGCGCGCTTTGCCGCATGGCGAACGGTCAGATCAAGATCGATGCACTCTGCCAAACCGATACGCTGCTTGCCGTACTCAATCGGTGGGAACCGCTGTCGCAAGGACATGCCCTCATCTTTCCCAAGCGCCACGTTGCGAGCTTCCATGAGATGTCGCCGGCGGAGTTGTCACAACTCCTTCCCGTCGTAAGAAAGCTCGTATTGGCGTCGGAGGTCACGAACTACAACGTCATTCAGAACAACGGCGCGCTCGCGCACCAGACTGTCTTTCATGCGCACTTCCACCTCATCCCGAAGTGGAGCGAAGCGGATGGTCTGGGTTTGACCTGGAACGCGGTCGGCAACCTCGACCAGGGCGCGGTATACGCCAGGATGACGGCCAACCTTGCCCGGGAAATCACTTAAGACGTCCCTTTGGGGACGAGCCACTGTACGCGGCCGCCCGGGACGACTTCACCGGCAACCCCGGAAAATACTCTTTTGCCCGTCGCCTCATGGGACACGAAACAATTCAGTGGCATCGGTGAAACCATTTTTCCCGGTTCGCGAAGAGATTGTGAAACAGAATTCTGCTACCAACGTGCGATTCGTCGTCGACGCCGGTTTAACCGGTGGCGCCCCGCAACTTTATTGAAAAATGAAAAATCGTTGGAGGAATCAAATGCCCAAGTGGCCGAAGGATACGATGGAAGCCAAGATTGCCTTCTATGGCGATCCGCGCGGACCTCATGGAGTCAACGAAAGCTGGTTTTCGAACAACGTGGTCCGCGTTGTCCCGCCCTGGAAGATGCTCTATGCCGGCAAGTCGATCAAATCGATCGCGTTCCACACCAAATGCGCCGCGGCGCTTTCGGCGGTGCTCGATGACATCTGGCAGACCTGCAACAAGGACCAGAAAACCATTGAGAAGAGCGGCCTGCAGGAATACGGCGGATCCTTCAACTATCGCCTGATCCGCGGCTCGTCGGCGATTTCGAATCACTCCTTCGCCATCGCGATCGACCTTGCCCCGTCGGGAAACGGCCTCGGGGTCAAGAAGGGTACGATGCCGGCGTTTGCGGTGAAGGCATTCAAGGACCAGGGATTCCGCTGGGGCGGCGACTACAAGGGCCGCAAGGACTGGATGCATTTCGAAGCCGTCAGCTGATTTATGATAGTCCCGGCGACGGAAGGCGCCGGGCGCGAAGCCGATCGCGAGTGACGTCGTGTCGTACTCTCTCCAATTGAAGTACAGTATCGGAGATGGCTATGCGCGGGCTGGTTAAGCGCCCTGTCGAGATATTGTTCGCCGGACGCGATTACTTTGGCACAGCCATCACCTTGGCATTGGTACTGCTTCCGCGCCGTGCGCCACTTTGGCATCGGTTCGTCCCACATTACCCTCGTCTTCCCCACTTGTGCCCCGTCCGACTACAGGGCGAGCTAATCTTCATCTCCCGGCTTGCCAAGTCCTCTCATTCCCATTGACAGAATGACATGCTGCCGTACGTGCCGGTCTACGCACCTACTTCGGAGGAGATGGCATTGCCGAAGAGTGGTGATCAACGATCATCCAGTGATCGCCATTCTTGACGTAGGTGAAGCTGTAGCGTGCTGGGAAGATTTTGCTCTCACCGTTCTGGACATATGAAAAGGTGTAGTAGCCAGTATTAACTGCCGTGTTGCCGTATACGCGAATTAGCTGATCGCCGAACGTTACCTTCAGACCGGGAAGAGCCTTGAAGGCGGCCACGAAGTAATCCCGCAGCGCTGCCGGATCGGACCGGAGCTTCGGGGATATGGTCCCCCAAAGAACTGCATCACCGGAATAGAACGGAAGGACCTTCTCAGGATCATCCTCACCCAACGCCTGCGCCCAAGCTGCGGTTGCCGCCGCGACTTCGTCCTTGGGCTCGGCTGCGGCGGTCGGAGTGAACGAAGCTACTGCCAGCGCGAAACCCACACCGGCCACTTGCAGAGAAGCTCGCATAGCACGCCTCCATTGCTGCACAGTCAACGATGGCAGTTGGGCGGAGTTATATCACATGCTGGAAAGGAAAACCCTTACGGACGGCCCCCGGGCGGAAGTGCGATGCTTTGGTTACGACGCGCACCAGACCGTTGCGCTCGAAGTGGTCCGCAGGCCCAACACAACGCCAATCCGCTTGAGCCAAGGCTTCCATTTGTTGACGACGCACCTCCCTAAGCCCAGACTGGCGTCAGGCGACATTTCGGGCAGGATGGTGTCGCCCGGGGCAGCTTGGCCATGGAGCAAGAGCAGCCAGCACGGGTCGGACGCAGGTTGGCGGCCATAGTCGCGGCTGACGTGGCAGGCTACTCGCGGCTCATGGGCCTCGACGAGGTCGGCACCGCAAGCACACTCCGCGAACACCGCAAGGTTACCGACGCCCTCGTGGCAAAACACGGAGGCCGTCTCGTGAAGACCACGGGCGACGGCGTGCTGCTTGAGTTTCCCTCGGTGGTCGATGCGGTCGAATGCGCCGTGGTTATGCAAGAGGTCATGGCCGAGCGCAACCAAGGCGTCCCTGAGGATCGGCGTATGCTCTTCAGGATCGGGGTCAACCTCGGCGACATCCTGATCGAGGGCGATGACATTCTCGGCGATGGCGTCAACGTCGCGGCTCGGCTTGAAGGGATTGCGGAACCGGGTGGCATCTGTGTCTCGTCGTCTGCTTACGAACAGGTTCGCGGAAAGGTCCCGGTCGAGTTCATCGACATTGGCGAGCAGAAGCTCAAGAACATCTCCCGGCCAATCCGTGCTTATGCGGTCGGCGTCAGCGCGAATGCTCGTCAAATTAACCCGATGTCGTCTTCGGCTCCGCGTCTGTCCATTGTTGTGCTGCCGTTTGCGAACATCGGCGGCGATCCCGAGCAGGAGTACTTCGTGGATGGCGTGACCGAAAGCCTGACCACGGACCTATCGCGCATCAGTGGCACGTTCGTGATTGCGCGGAACACCGCGTTAACCTTCAAGGGCAAAGCCGTGGACGTAAAGAAGCTGGGACGTGAGTTGAACGTCCGCTATGTGCTTGAAGGTTCGGTGCAGCGCGGCGGTTACCGGCTTCGAGTGAATGTCCAGCTGATTGACGCTGAAACCGGCAATCACTTGTGGGCCGAGCGCTTCGAAAAGCCAGTCGCCGACCTATTCGATATGCAGGACGAAATTGTATCGCGCCTCGCCAATACGCTGAACGCGCAATTGATTTCGGTCGAAGCCCGGCGAGCGGAGCGGTCACCCCATCCCGACGCGACCGACTTGTGTTTCCAAGGCGCCGCTTGGTTCAACATAGGCCGAACACCCGAAAACATGGCACAAGCGCGCGGTTTCTATCAACGGGCCTTGGCACTCGAACCAGGAAATGTTGAGGCGTTGGTCGGCACAGCGTTGGTCGATTTTGGAATTGGCACCAACTTGTTGCCCGACGATCGAATAGAACGTCTCACTGCAGCCGAAGCGGCCGTCACAAAGGCGCTGTCCTTGGCACCGAACCATCCCATGGCTCATTGCGTCCTGGGCCTCGTGAAAATTTTTACGAACCGCGCCGCTCAAGGCATCGCAGAATGCGAGCGGGCATTGACGCTGGATCGGAATTTGGCCGTGGCACACGGGAGCATCGGGATTGCGAAGTTTTATCTGGGTCGGGGCGGGGAAACGGAAGCTCATATGGAGCACGCACTCCGCCTCTCTCCCCGCGATACACTCGTCTATATCTGGACTATGTTTGTCGGTCTCGCCAAACTTTGGCAGGGCGCCGACGCCGAAGCGATTGTTTGGTTGCGCCGGAGCCTTGAGGCCAACCGAAATCACCCCGGTGCGCATTTCAATCTCGCGGCCGCCTTGGCGCTCGTCGGTGAGCTGGATGAGGCACAGGCTACAGTGCAGGCGGGCCTTGCGCTCAATCCGAGTTTCACTATCCGCCGCCATCGCACTAACACCCCAAGCAACCATCCCGTGTATCTCGCGGGACGCGAGCGCGTTTGTGAGGCCCTGCGGTTGGCCGGGGTGCCGGAAGGGTGAGGCTTAGGGATTAGAGCACACATGTCAGACCCTATGGCAGTCAGCCGACGCCTCGTCGCAGTCTTCGCAGCGGATGTTGAAGGCTACAGCCGCCTCATGGGCACCGATGAAGTCGGCACGCTCAAGGGGCTGACTGAACGGCGCGCGATCCTCGACAGGTTCATTGGGGATCATAGGGGCCGCATAGCGAACACGGCGGGCGACAGTGTCCTTGCAGAGTTCGGAAGCGCTGTGGACGCCGTGCAGTGCGCGGTGGAGGCACAGACTGCTCTGGCCGAGGCGAACGCAGGCGTCCCGCCCGACAAGTGCATCAATTTTCGCATCGGGGTTCACATCGGTGATGTGATGGTGCGCGCCGGGGACCTCTTTGGCGACGGCGTGAACATAGCCGCACGGCTACAAACATTGGCGAGCCCGGGAGCCGTGTGTATCTCAGGGGCCACATACGATCAGGTGCGCAAGGTCTTGCCGATGACCTTCGTGAACCTTGGTGCTCAGCACGTCAAGAACATCCAAGAGCTAATCGGGGCCTACCAGGTGGGTACGCCGAGTGAGGCGCGAGAGGCTGCTCCTACGAGTGTGGCCGGGACTGAAAGGCCGCCTCCGTTGCCCGACAAGCCTTCCATCGCCGTGCTACCGTTCCAGAACATGTCCGGCGATCCTGAGCAGGAGTATTTCGCCGATGGTATCGCTGAAGACGTGCTGACCACTTTATCGAAGATCCAAGAGCTGATGGTCATAGCTCGCAATTCGAGCTTCGTATTCAAAGGGCAGACAAGGGACATACGCGAAATCGGCCGAACACTTGGCGTCCGGTATGTGCTGGAAGGGAGCGTGCGCAGGGCCGGCAATCGAGTGAGATTGGCGGCACAGTTGATCGACAGCCTGAACGGCAGCCATGTGTGGGCCGACCGTTTCGAGGGTGACCTCGACGACGTGTTCGAGCTGCAGGATCGGATAACGCAGGACATCGTGGCCGCGCTTGAGGTTAGCTTGACGTTTGGCGAAGAGGCCCGGGTTTGGCGCAAGCGCTCGGGCAGCCCGTTGGTGTACGAGCACTTTCACAGGGGCCGAACCCTGTACGTCAACTTTGCCAAGCACTCCCATGCGCAAGCGCGAAGTGAGTTGGAACGGGCCTTGGCGATCAATCCCGCCTATACACCGGCGCTTGCGCTGTTGGGGTTCGTATTGACCGACCAGGCTCGCTTTGGTTGGGAAAAGGACCCGGCGACAACCTACGAAGCGGCACTGGAGTGCGCGGCGCGGGCGCTGGCACTCGACCCGGACAGCGATGGCGCACACATAGCGTTAGGTTACACGCGCCTGTTTCAACGTCGCCACGACGACGCCATGGCTGCGGGAGAGAAGGCGATTTCCCTCTGCCCCAACAGCGCAGGCGCCTATCATATGGCAGCAATGTTTCATGGCTATGCTGGCGATTTCCGGAAATCCGCCGAGTACGAACAGCAGGCGCAACGACTTAGCCCGCTTAGCCGCAACGAGAGTATGGTGGATGAGGCGCGGGCAAGGTTTCACCTCGGTGACCTCGTGGCGGCACGAGACATCACCTCGCGCGTTTTGATCGAGAAGCCACGCTGGCTGACCGCGCAAACGGTTCTTGTGGCTGCGCTCTGGAGCCTTGGCAGTGAGGACGAGGCGCGCATCACGGTAAGGAAGATGCTGGCTAACCACCCGAACCTGACCGCCAGTCGCTGGGCGCAGGGATTGCCCTATCGCCACCACAAAAACCTCGATGCACTGGTTACGCCGTTGCGCCTCGCCGGATTGCCCGAATGAGCCCGGTGTATCCCCTCGTTCCCCTGTGTCGACCACGCGGCCCTATGAACCTCGGCGGCGGCCGCGGCCTTTAGGCCTCCGATTTTGAAGCCCGGGGTAGGGGTCGATCTGAAATGGGGCCCGGCGAGCGATATGGGACCCACTTCCCATTGACGAAATCACATGCTGATGATCGGCTCGCCCGGCGCGGGAAAGTCGATGCTGGCCGCGCGGCTGCCCTCGATCCTGCCGCCGCTGTCGCCGTCGGAGCTTCTGGAAGTCTCGATGATCGCCTCCGTCGCGGGCGAGATCAGAGATGGCGCGCTGACCTCGCAGCGGCCGTTCCGCAGCCCGCATCACTCGGCCAGCATGGCGGCGCTGACCGGCGGCGGCATGCGCGCAAAACCCGGCGAGATATCGCTGGCGCATCAGGGCGTGCTGTTCCTCGACGAATTGCCGGAGTTCGATCCGCGCGTGCTGGATTCGCTGCGTCAGCCCCTGGAGAACGGCGAGGTCGCGGTGTCCCGCGCCAATCACCGCGTCACCTATCCGGCGCGCTTCATGCTGGTCGCGGCGATGAATCCCTGCCGCTGCGGCCATGCCTATGAGCCCGGCTATTCCTGCAAGCGCGCACCTGTCGACCGCTGCACCGCGGATTACCAGATGCGTATCTCCGGTCCCTTGATGGATCGCATCGACCTGAGGATCGAAGTGCCCGCGGTCACCGCCGCCGACCTGATCCTGCCGCCGCCTTCGGAAGGCTCGGCCGAAG
>JBATYU010000570.1:0-6920 GCA_049674245.1 Bradyrhizobium sp.
GGCCTTGCGCTCGGCGGTCAATGCGATCATGGCGGTGGTGACGCCCGGAATGGCGCGCACGCTGGCTTCCGCTTGCGCGCGCACACTTTCCCATGCCCGGGCCTCCGTGGCCTCGACATTGATCGAGAAGAGCACCTTGCCGTCGCTGACCGAGATGGCCGACAACACACCGGCATTGGTCAAGGCAACGCCGCGCGGCGACATCACCTTGGAGAGACAATCCAGGACCTGTTGCTGCGTCACGCTCAAAGCGCATCTCCTATACTATCCGGATGCGACCCCTAGAGCGTTACAGCCCAAAAGGCTACCTCGCCCCAACGTCATCCCGGCGCTCGGCCGGCGCCGATCCGCCCTGCTCCTTGGCGGCCTCGTAGTTCAATTCGATCAGGACGCCGTTGGGGTCATCGACGAAGATCTGCCAGAGATCGCCGCCCGGAACCTGCCGTGCCTCGAATGGCATGGCCTTGGATTGAAGCCGCTGCTTCATGCCGGCAAAATCGCGGCTGGCGAAGGCGACGTGGTGGACGACGCCGGAATCCGGCTTTTGCGGCTCGTCGGTCTTGGAAATATCGACCAGATGCACCACTGGCTTGCCCTCCGAGTACATCCACGCACCGGGAAAGGCGAAATTCGGCCGGGCGCCTTTCTCCAGCCCCAGGATATCTTGGTAGAAGCGGACCGTGTCGTCGAGTTTGCGGGTCCGGATATTGAAATGATCGAGCATGCCTACGCTCATGCGAGCCACTCCCTTTTTTGTGAACTTCATTAGGGGCATATCCTAGCACAAAACCCTGCCCCACCGCCAAACCAAGGCGTTGCCCTTCATGGCGCAGGGGTTAAGGTGCGGCCGTCCCCCTCCTCTAAGATACCGTCCGGCCAGTTCAATGCCGCCGGCAAAACCCCAAGGTCACAAAACAAGGTACCACACATGGCTAAAGTCGCTTTTCTCGGTCTCGGCGTGATGGGTTTCCCGATGGCAGGACACCTGGTGAAAAAAGGCGGCCACGAGGTGACGGTATACAACCGTACCGCTGCCAAGGCGAAGCTGTGGGCCGACAAGTTCGGCGGGCGGACCGCGGCGACGGCGAAGGCTGCCGCCGAAGGCCAGGATTTTGTGATGTGCTGCGTCGGCAACGACCATGATTTGCGCGCCGTCACCCTTGGCGCGGATGGCGCGTTTGCAGGGATGAAGAAGGGCGCGGTTTTCGTCGATCACACCACGGCGTCGGCGGAAGTGGCGCGCGAGCTCGACGCAGCCGCGGCCAAGGCCGGCTTCGGCTTCGTCGATGCGCCGGTGTCGGGCGGACAGGCGGGTGCGGAAAACGGCGTGCTGACGGTGATGTGCGGCGGCAAGCAAGATGCCTATGCGCGCGCCGAGCCCGTGATCGCGGCCTATGCGCGGATGTGCAAGCTTCTCGGACCCGCCGGCTCCGGACAACTGACCAAGATGGTCAATCAGATTTGCATCGCGGGACTGGTTCAGGGCCTTTCCGAAGGCATTCATTTTGCGAAGAAGTCGGGGCTCGACGTGGCTGCGGTGATCGACACCATCTCGAAGGGCGCCGCACAGTCCTGGCAGATGGAAAACCGCTACAAGACCATGAACGAAGGCAAGTTCGATTTCGGCTTCGCGGTCGAATGGATGCGCAAAGATCTGTCGATCTGTATCGCCGAATCCCGCCGCAACGGGGCGAGCCTGCCGGTCACCGCGCTGGTCGACGCGTTCTATGCGGAGGTCGAAAAGATGGGCGGCAAGCGCTGGGATACCTCGAGCCTCTTGGCGCGGCTGGAACGGTGAGCGCGCGCCTCGCCCAACAGGTTAATTTAACCCTCCGTTAACGTAATTCTTTAGCTCTCTAAGGCAGCTCTTAATGATTTAGCGCCAGAGATAGACAATGCAAGAATCCGCGCAGCCGCGGACAGGATTTGTGTTGTTTGATGAGTAAACCCGCCGATAAGCCCGAAATCGTCCAGCTTACGGTCGAGGCGCCGGTCGCAGCGCCGGTCAATAGCCGCAGGGCGGCCGCGCAGCGGGTGCGCGAGGCCCGCGACCGGTTAACGTCATCAAGCGGAACCCGCCCGGCCTTCGATACCGAACTGCTCCGCCAATATGCGCAGACGCGGCTGTCGGCGTCTTACGTCGTGATGCTGCTGGTGGTGGCAACCGGCCTCTTGTTCGGCTTCTGGATGCAGCCGTTCCCGGCGGCGGCGTGGACCTTCGGCATGCTCTGCATCCATGCCGCCATCATCCATAATTGCACAAGATTCCTCGCTGAGCCGGCCTCGCCCGCCGCGACCCGCAAATGGCGGACGCGATTCGTGCTGCTCGACCTGCTCTATGGCCTGTGCTGGATGGTGATCCTGATCCATCCCGCGCTCGATGCGGTGTCGGACACGTTTATAATGTTCCTGATGCTGCTGGTGATCGCGGTCTCGAGCATGCTCGCCGCCAATCTGCCGATCGCAGCCTTGGCTGCGACCGCACCGATCACCGCGGCGATCGCGCTCAATTTCGCGCTTGGCGGGGCGTTCCACGATTATGTGCTCGGGGTGCTGGCGCTGGCGGCAGAAGGATATTTTGCGCTGCTCGCCCACCGCCTGCATTCGACGACGCTCGCGACGCTGGAAGCGCGCGCCGAGAAGGACGCGCTGATCGGCGAGCTCGAGCAGGCGAAATCGATCTCGGATGAGGCGCGCCATCGCGCGGAATCGGCCAACGTCGCCAAGTCGCGGTTTTTGGCGCAAATGAGCCACGAATTGCGAACGCCGCTGAATGCAATCCTCGGATTTTCGGAAGTGATGAAGAGCGAGATTTTCGGCGCCCATGCGGTCCCGGTTTACAAGGAATATTCGGCCGACATTCACAATTCCGGCGTACATCTGTTGAATCTCATCAATGAGATTCTCGATCTGTCGCGGATCGAAGCAGGCCGCTACGAACTCAACGAGGAAGCGGTGTCACTGGTCCACGTCGTCGGCGATTGCCATCATCTGTTGAAGCTGCGCGCTACGAGCCGCGGCATCACCATTCACGAGGTGTTCGAGCATGGCATGCCTCGGATCTGGGGCGATGAGCGCGCGACGCGCCAGATCGTGCTCAATCTGTTGTCGAACTCGATCAAGTTCACCCCGCAGGGCGGCGAGATCTGGCTCAAGGTGGGCTGGACCGCATCCGGGGGACAGTATCTCAGCGTCAAGGATACCGGATCCGGCATCGCGGAAGACGAGATCCCGATCGTGCTGGCCTCGTTCGGCCAAGGCTCCAATTCGATCAAATCGGCCGAGCAAGGCGCGGGCCTCGGCCTGCCGATCGCGAAAAGCCTGATCGACATGCATGGCGGCACCTTTACGCTGAAATCGAAGCTGCGGATCGGCACCGAAGTCATCATCACCTTCCCGCCGGAACGCGTGATGTCGGCGTTGGCGCCGCTGGCCGAGGACGCACCGCCGCTGCAGCCGGAAGATGCCAGCGCGGTTACCTCGGACGAAAAACGCCGGCCGCGCAGCAAGCCGATCATGAGCGCCGGGACCGGCCTGTAACGGGAAGAGAGCCTCTGAACCACCACACCAGAACGGTTGTGCACGCGACTGAACAAGTTTCACTATCCAAGAATGAGCAAAGAAACGCCGTGCATCGCAGTCTGTATGATCGATCCCAAAACCAACCTCTGCTTTGGTTGCGGACGCACGCTCCCCGAGATTGCGCGCTGGCACCGCATCGAAAGCGCCGCGCGGCTGGCCGTGATGGCGCTGCTGCCGCGGCGCATGGCCGATGCGGGGCTCGCGCCGATGGCAGCCCGCACCGAACAAGATTAAGCGGCCATAGCCCTCACGCCGGAGGCGCGTCGTGACCCGCCTTATCGTCGTTCTGTTGGTGCTCGCGTTCACCGCCGGGGCCGTGGTCGCCTACAAAGACCAGGGAACGGGCGTGCGCGCTTCCGACACCGTCTCCGATCCGGTGCGCGAACGCGCCTCCGCGCGCGCCGAGCAGATCTCGCGCAGCCAAGGCGGCGAGTTCGCGCTGCGGGCCAAGATCAACGGCGTAACCGCGCCGATGGTGGTCGACACCGGCGCCACCTCCGTCGTGCTGACTTACGAGACCGCCAAGGCCGCAGGCCTGCCGCTGGAATTGCTCGAGTACAATGTCGACGTCGAAACCGCCGGCGGACATACCAAGGCCGCGCGGCTGACGCTCAACCGGCTCGCGATCGGCAAGCTCGTGGAACGTTCGGTGCCGGCGCTGGTGGTCCCGCACGGGCAGATGAAGACCAACCTGCTCGGCATGAGTTATCTGGACCGGCTGGAAAGCTGGGAAGTGCGCGCCGACACCTTGATGCTGCGTGGCTTCCCCGAGCCCAAAGTGTCGCGCGGCGATCGCGGCCGCGGCAGGCTCGTCGACTAGAGCACGATGACTTTTCTTCGAATCGTCATCCCGCTCTATCCTTTTGTTTGAGCATGATCTTTTCGGAAAACCGGTGCCCACTTTTCCGGATCATGCTCGAGCGTCCCGAATTCGAAGTTCGCATGCAACACAACGCGCTCCTGAAAAGCGTCTCAGCCGTGGGCGAAGGCTGAGACGCTTTGGAGGTTCCGCCTGACGACCGACCGCAGAATTCATCGCCACGCTTCCTCCGATCACAAGACGAATATCTGGTCGCGATATTCCCTGGATCGCCATTCCGTGAAGACGCCCGACAGCTCGCACCGCGACGGCTTGGAGAATTCCAATTCTTGCGGGTTCGGGAATATCCAGACTCTGGCTTGGGTCTTTCTGCCAGTGGCGCACGCGCACGATGCGGAAGTGCATCCTGACGTGCAGCAGATTGGCACCGATGACTTGCGCGGGAAAAAAGATGCGGCGGAATCCCATTCAATCCAAAAACGCCAAGTTGCTGCAATTCCTGATCGGAATTCGATCGGCCGTGCCATCACCGATTGCGGCGGTCGCATTGGGCTTGGCTGCTTGTTTGCTCCCCGAGACTGTTCACGCTCAGGAATATCCATGGTGCTTGTCGCGGGAAGGCTACCTCTATTGCTTTTACAAGACGCAAGAGCAGTGTCAGTGGACAGCATCGGGCATCGGCGGCTGCGCCTTGAATCCGCGTTTGCTTTTCCCGAACAAAGCCGCGCGATTCCGGCGCGAGCGCTATCGGTCCAAAGCGTCGTTGAGCTCGGTGAATGAGATCTGACTTTAAGCCCGCGCCGACCTGACAGCGGCCGTCGTCAAACAGGTTTCCGGCCGGCGAAGCGTGATGTAGGGTTTACTTTCGCGGCCTGCCCCGCTTTGCAAAGATCAATCCCCGTGCATCGGCGGTGCAACGAAGTTGGCTCGCCAATTTGAGTGCCTCGTTGCGTTCCGGCCCTGGGGGCATCAGGCGGGCAAGCTCCAGGGCTTCTGCCGCGAGATTGTCCCAATCAAGCCTGGCGGGCAAGCGCCGTGTTTTTTTGCTCATCGCTTCGCAGAGTTCCGGCTTCTCCGGACTTGTTGAAGTCCGTTGATCGCACGACTCTGACAAGGGCGAGCTTATTCCCGGCTTGGATTGCAATAGGACGATTTCTTGACAGCAGCCCGCGCCGGAGAATCGCGCCGCCGCGCAACGGTCTGCAGCGGAACCGAACTTGCAAACCGAACTTGCAATGATGCCGCGCGGCGTGCCGAGCCCAAAATGTCACGCAGCGATCGCGGCCGCGGCACGGTCGTCGACGAGCGCCATCGCGTCCCGCAACACCTCGGTGCGGGCGCCCGGCTTGACGCCATTCTCGGCGAGATAGCGGCGGAAGGCGCGCGCCCCCGGCACGGCATGGAACGCGCCGACAAAATGCCTGACAATCGAATGCAGGCGTGTGCCTTTGGCGAGCTCGCGTTCGATATAGGGCATCATCGCCGCGAGTACGTCTTTGATCGCCGCAAAGGTCGCCGGCTCGCGGAAGAGTTCGTGATCGACCGACAACAGCCGCCACGGCTCCTGATAGGCCGCGCGTCCCAGCATGACGCCGTCGACATGCGCAAGATGCTGCTTTGCCTCCGCAACGCTCGCGATGCCGCCATTGATGATAATGGGCACATCGGGCAGCGCCCGCCTTAGCCGATAGACCCTGTCGTAATCGAGCGGCGGAATGTCGCGATTTTCCCTTGGCGACAATCCGTTCAGCCAGGCCTTGCGGGCGTGCACGATCAGCGCGTCGGCGCCGGCGGCAACGACGCCGCACGCGAGCACATCGAGCGCCGCCTCCGGGTCCTGGTCGTCGATCCCGATCCGGCACTTGACCGTGACCGGAATTTTCACCGCGCGCTTCATGGCGGCGACGCAAGCCGCGACCAGCTGCGGTTCCGCCATCAGGCAGGCGCCGAAGCGGCCGTCCCTGACCCGGTCCGACGGGCAGCCGACATTGAGATTGATCTCGTCGTAACCGAAGTCTTCGCCGATCTTCGACGATGTCGCGAGGTCGCGCGCATCCGAGCCGCCAAGCTGTAACGCAACCGGATGTTCGCATCCGTCAAAGCCAAGCAATCGATGGCGGTCGCCATGGATGATGGCGCCGGTCGTCAGCATCTCGGTGTAGAGCCGCGCACGCCGCGTCAAATGACGGTGGAAGACGCGGCAATGCCGGTCGGACCAATCCATCATAGGCGCCACGGAAAACCGATACTCTTGATAATCCAAGGACTTACCCTATCCTCTCAAGGGACTAGATGGGGAACAATGTGCACACGTGTGCACTCAAACTAGCCAAAATTGCACACGTTTGTACCTCATTTGATCTCTCGGTGCACACGTAGCGCACACGAATTCGGAGCGGAGTGCACACGCAATGCCGACCTTTACAAAGCTGAAGTCAGGAAGCTGGCGCGTTCAGGTCAGGAGGAAACATGAGTACGTCGCGAACACCTTCATCCGGCGGCGTGACGCCGAAGAGTG